>CAZIIP010000491.1:0-2530 GCA_964539455.1 uncultured Rhodothermales bacterium | reverse complement strand
ACATCGGATGTCATTCCATCGACTGGCCGTACACGGCGCTAAAGCTCACCAATCCCACCACCGTCGAGGCGAGTATTGCGGAGCCGGGCGAGGGCGAGGATCCGATGGACGTTTTTCCGCGGGCCTCTCTGGTGCATTACCGCTATCCCGAACGCGAAGGAATGCCCCCCGTTGTATTGAGCTGGTACGACGGCGGATTGATTCCCCGCAAGCCTGAATGGATACCGCCGGAAGAGGAATTGGGCAGTGGCGGAACGATGTTTATCGGTGAGAAGGGATGCATGCTGACGACCGACGAAGATCCCAAGGTCTACCCGCTCTCGCTCCGGGAAAGCTACACGCCACCTCCAAAGACCATTCCGCGCGTGGAAATGTCGCACGAAATGGACTGGGTTGAAGCATGCAAGGAGGGCGACAAAAGGCGCCCGGGTTCGAACTTCTCCTATGCGGGGCCGCTCACCGAGACCGTTGTCCTCGGAAACCTTGCCGTTCGATATCCCAACGCAACCCTCTCATGGGATCCCGAAACGATGGAAGTAACGAACCATGCCGAAGCCAGTGAATACATTGCCATGGATTACCGCAAGGACTGGTAGGCATCTGACGAGTTGAGGTCTGGATATATGCCCGCTCGTGAGGACAATCCGACTTGCGATCCGGTACGTCGTGACTATTCCCAAACCCCGACTACATCGCTCACTGTTCTTCATGCTGCCGCATGATGTCCGGCGCATGGTATTTGCGACCTCGCGTCCGGCATCGTATCGCAGGCTCCAGCGCCGAAGAGAAGCCGTCTCGAAACGGGGATATACCTACCGGTCATTCGACGAGCACGAGTGCATCTTTGTACACATTCCCAAGACCGCCGGAGTATCCATCAGCCGTGCGCTGTTTGGCAATATGGGCGGCGGCCATCATCCGGTTTCGCTGTACCAATTCGTTTTCGACAAAGCGGAATATGGACGGTACTTCACGTTTTCCTTTGTCCGGAACCCCTGGGATCGATTGCATTCGGCATTTCACTTTTTGAAGCGCGGTGGATTCAACGAGGAAAACGCGCGGTGGGCGGATCGGTACCTATCCGACTTTGAGAATTTTGAGCACTTCGTGCTGTACGGACTGGACCGGCGTACCGTCTGGAACGGGGTTCATTTTTTTCCTCAGGTCCACTTTCTGACCTTGCCGGGAAGCCATCGCCTTCAGGTGGATTTTGTCGGCCGCTTTGAACGTTTGGAGACGGATTTTCAACATGTCGCTTCGAAAATCAGCAATGTCCCCGCCCATCAATTGCCGGCGGAAAATGCCACCGATCATCAGAAACCGGATTTCAGGGATATTTACTCGCCAATGATGCGCGATATTGTAGCCGACGTTTATGCCGAGGATATTCGGCTGTTTGGTTACACATTCGACAATACTGCTCTTCCCGATCCGGACTACGGAGACTGACAAGCTATTCGGCTACGGTCCGCGACGACCTGCCTTGGGCTGCCGTCAGCCGGTACCCAGGGGGCCATAACTGATTGGCTTTTTGCGAGAAAGCATTAAGGATGAGAAGGCAAAGCCTACGGTGAAACAGAAAGCCGCATTGATATCTTGGCTCCGCAGGATCTATGCCTCGCTGCCGGGTGAAACACGAATATCGCCTGTGTTCATTGTCGGATGCGGGCGATCAGGGACGAGTGCTCTTGGTGAACTACTGGCCCGACACCACGATATCGTCTATTTGCATGAGCCGAGACAGTTGTGGGCTGTGGCGTATCCGGAGACCGACATCTGGTCCGCAGATGCTGTGCATCGTGGCGGAAAGCTCGTGTTAGCGGAGAGCGATGAGAAAGACCGCAGCAGCAGAAGGATCCGGCGCCTTTTCGATCTGGAGATACGCAGGCGTCGGGGTACGCTGCTGGTCGAGAAACTGCCCGCCAACAGTTTCAGGCTTGCGTTTCTTCAGGCCGCTTTTCCTCGAGCGCGTTTCGTTCATCTCTATAGAAACGGCATCGAGGTGGCCCGATCCATCGCTGCGCAGGCTGCCGTGCAACCGTGGTACGGTATTGCAGACTACAAATGGGACCGGTTAGTGTCGTACGCTCGGGAGCACCGGGAAACGGCGGATCTGGTTGGATTGTGTAAATCGGATTACCTGCGGGGTCTTTTTGAATGGCGATTGAGTACCGGCTATGTTGTTTCGTTCCTGCGGTCGCAGTCAGACGACATATGGTATGAGCTATCCTATGACCAACTGATGAGACAGGCGAAGCCGACCGTTACGGACTTACTCGCATTTCTGGGAGTTGTACACCAGGAATCTCTGTCCCGAACCGCAAAGAAAATGCTGCGCAGGAGGAGTGACAGCATGGAAGACCATCATCTGACCGACATCGAGCGCCGGATCGGTGGTCCACTGCTGCCTCGTTCCATGGGCGCCGGCGGCCTTGTAGCAGACGGACCATCCTTCCATCAATAACGCAATCAACGCTGCTGCCTCGTTCCATGGGCGCCGGCGGCCTTGTAGCAGACGGACCATCCTTCC
>CAZIIP010000490.1:0-2533 GCA_964539455.1 uncultured Rhodothermales bacterium | reverse complement strand
CTGGTGCTCAACCTGGCCGATCCGGTCGCACTCGACGATACGTCGTGGATCAAGCCCGGCATATCCGCCTGGGACCGGTGGTGGAGCGGAAGCTATGCCCCGAATGCCGATTTCGAGGTTGGGGTCAACACCGAAACGCTAAAATTTTTCACTGATTTTGCCGCGGAGATGGGTTGGGAATACGTCCTGGTCGACTGGTGGTGGTACGGCAATCCGTTTGATGCGGATTTTAATCCGCTGCCTGACATGGACATCACCCGGGCAATCCCGGAGGTCGATCTACAGGAGGTCATCCGGTATGCCAACGGAAAGGGTGTGGATGTGCTGCTCTGGCTTCAGTGGAAACACGCGCAGGAGCAGATGGCTGAAGCCTTTCCGTTGTATGAGTCCTGGGGTATCAAGGGCGTTAAGGTCGATTTTATGGATCGTGACGATCAGGAGATGGTCAACTTTTACCACGATCTCGTCGAGTTGGCCGCCCGGCATCATCTCACCGTGGATTTCCACGGATCGTACAAGCCTACCGGTATTCGAAGGACGTGGCCCAACCTCTTGACGAGAGAGGGTGTGCTCGGCAACGAGTACAACAAGTGGAGTGATCGGGTCACGCCACGGCACAACGTTACCATTCCGTTCACCCGGATGCTGGCGGGTCCCATGGACTACACGCCGGGCGGCTTCCGTCATCTACCCGAGTCGCTGTTTGTAGCACAGGACTCGGCTCCGTATGTCATGGGCACCCGCGCGCAGCAGTTGGCCATGCTCGTGGTCTTTGAAAGCCCGCTGCAGGTGCTTCCGGATTCACCATACAACTACCGATCGAGCCCTGCCGGGCTGGAGTTTCTGAAGCATGTCCCGACAACGTGGGACGATACGATCGTCATCGACGGCTATCCCGGTAGCCACATCGTAATGGCGCGCAAGGCGGGTGCTTCATGGTATCTAGGTGCCATGACGGGCTCCGAGTCCCGAAGGATCGGGCTTTCGCTCGACTTTCTTTCGGAGGGAGCCACGTATCTGGCGGAGATTTACGCAGACGCACCCACTGCATCTACCCATCCCTCCCGTCTCAGCATGGAGTCGCGATCGGTCAGAAAAGGCGACGTTTTGATCGCCAATATGGTGAAAGGTGGGGGCCTGGCGGTCAGGTTCGAACGGCAATAGCCGCCTATTCCGCCAATCCGGCTGTACGCACCTCTACGGGTGGAAGCGGAGGCAGCCCGTTTTCAGGCTGGTCGAGGTAGAAATAGGCGGTTGCCGAGACGTCGTCTTCGCGGTAGTAATTCACCCAACCGGGCGGGAAATCCTCGTCAAAAAGGTCCGGTATCGGATCCAGCTCCAGCAACTTGACGAATGCCTGAGGGCCGGCCGCTGAAATGGGTTGAAGTTTGGCACCGTTTTCGACCAGTTCCCTGAGTTGCGCCAGCATGGCACCGCCCATCTGTTGGAGCGTCACGCGGATGCCCGACCGAAAATAGACCGGATCGGAAACGTGGTACCGATAGAACGCCCAGTGACGCGTCTCATGGTCGGCGACCGTGCAGCCCTGGTAGTCGTTGATAAAGGTACCTTGTCCCCAGCCCGTGCCGATATAGTCTTCCGTGCCGGTGCCGACGAGTGTCGGCAGGTTATCATCGCCGTTCAGGTATACTTTGATCTCGCCTTCGCCCCACCAGGTATCTCCGTACGCGGGATTGGTGATGAGTCCGACATTCGTGCCCAGGAACCGGCCGCTACCTTCGATCCGGGGAAGGATTTCGAAAGCTTCTCCGAGCCTGGAGGGATTCTCGCGCCGCCAGTGGGTATGGAAATAGAGGGCGTTGTCCGGCAGTTCCTCAACGGTGATGTAGTTGATGTCGTAAAACACTTCAGTAGTTCGGTCACCTTCGTTGGTGATCACGACACGAGCACCGGTTCGGAAGGGCATCGGGATGACGAAATTGAACGATCGTCCCTCGGGGCTGGAAAAGAGTGCATTTTCGAAGGGCACCATTTCGGCCAGCCCCATGCTAAAAAAGTCCCCAAGTGGCGCGGCAACTGCCGGCGAGTCGGCTCCATCCCAGAACATCTCCAGTTTTATCGCACGTAGCATCTGCGGTGAGCGCTGTCTGACGGTCAGCCACATCCGCTGGATGATTCCTGCTCCCTCGATATCGGCCAGCACAAAGGATCCGCCCGGCTCGAGCATATCGAAGGCGTGGCCCTTGGCGCCCCGGTTTTCACTGCCACCCGCGCCGGGTGCGGCGGTCGGATTTTCGAAACTGACCCAGCGGGTTTCGACGCCGTCCGGCAGGATGTGGAGGTCCTGTGCGAGTGCGACAGGTGCCGCCGACAGGAGCAGGATGGTAAGACAAACGAGCGATTGACGTAGCATGACGCAGCGGCTTTGGTGATAGAGGGTGCAGGGTACATAAAGATGCGGCATGCGGGGGAGTGCATCAAGTTTTGGCCGGCTGGGCGGGTCGGGTGACCGGAGTGGTGTGGGGCACGGAGGGGGGCATGTGGATCAGGATCGGATAACGTTGCCGCGGAG
>CAZIIP010000489.1:0-2535 GCA_964539455.1 uncultured Rhodothermales bacterium | reverse complement strand
AACAAGCCGATCGTTGTTTGCCGCTTCCAGCGACTCGAGCAGTTGTGAGGGATCGCAGGCATGTTTGCGTAACCACCCATCCACCAGCGCGGCGACTTCATCGGCCTCGTGAAGTCGGAGCGCACGATCGGCGATGGCCTCCGCCTCCTTGATCGAGATCGCCCGAATGATACGTTTCACTTCGAGTAAATAGGCCGGGGAGACACTGAAGTGCCGCAGACCGAGACCAAGCAGCACGGGAACCGCGCGTGGATGCGAGGCCATCTCACCACATACGGTCACTTCGACACTGTGCTTTCTGCCGGCCTGGAGGATGTGATCGATCAATCGAAGAATCGACGGATGAAGCTCCTCAAAGAGGTGGGAAACGAGGTCGTTGCCACGGTCAACAGCCAGTACATACTGCACCAGATCATTGGTGCCGATCGACAGGAAATCGACTTCACATGCGATGTCTTCGATCATCAGTGCCGCGGACGGTACTTCAATCATCACACCCACGGGTATGGCCCGCGTGAAGGCCTCACCCGAGCGTTCCATCTCGTTCATCACCTCTCCCAGTATCGCCTTGAACTGGCGGACCTCCTTGATTTTGGTCACCATCGGCAGCAGTATCTTCGCCGGTCCACGAGCGCTTGCGTGCAGAATCGCCCGAAGCTGCGTTTTCAGCATCGTAGTCCGGTCGAGTAGAATACGTATGCCGCGCCAGCCCAGGAACGGATTCTGTTCCCTGTCGGCCATCGGCATCACCTTGTCGCCTCCCAAGTCGAAGAGTCGAAAGGTGGCTGGATGTGGTTTGATCGCATCGACCACCTTGCTATAGGTGTCGGCCTGCTCTTCGAGTGAAGGGAAGGCCCCTATGTCCAACAACTGGACCTCGGTCCGAAACAGGCCGATCCCTACGGCCCCGTTCCTGCGTACTACCGGAAACTCCTCCTCTATTTCTACATTCGCGAGCAGGTCTACATGTACTCCGTCCAGCGTTTCGGAGGCAAGCGGGATCAGCGACTTCTGTTCCGCTCTAAGTTGGCGATATCGTTTTTGCCTCGATCGGTAACGCGCCAGGGTCGATTGAGTGGGCGATGCAATCAGACGGCCGTTCAACCCGTCCAGAATGACGGTTTCGCCCGTGCGCACGGCACCCGTCACGTCGTGCAGGCTAAACACCGAGGGTATGCCCAATGCCCGGGCGATTAGCGCTACATGCGACGTCAGGCCACCGAAAGAGGTAGCGCAGCCGAGCAGTTTTCGTCTACTGAAAAGAATGACATCCGCCGCCGTCAGGTTTTCGGCTATCACGATGGCGTAATCGGGTATTTTAGAGATAATGCTTCCCCTGCGAAGATTACGCAACAACCGTTGCTGCAGGTCGTCCAGATCCGCCGATCGGTCCCTCAGGTATGTGTCGGAGCTTTTTTCCAAGCGCTCCTTGTAGGTCTGCAAGACCTGTTTCACAGCATGAGCGGCCGAGATCTTTTCCGCTGTGACAAGGCGGATCACTTCGTCGTAAAGAGCCGGATCGCGGAGCATCATGGCCTTTGCCCGAAAAATTTCGGCCGGCTTCGAACCGATTTTTCCCTCCGCCACATCCGCAATACGGTTCAGTTCCTTTTCACTTTGGGTAACAGCCGATTTGAACCTGTCGATGACCTCCGGAATTTCGTCTGTGGTGAGCTGCCTGATTCCGTCTTCACCGTACTCCGCCTTTTCAAAGAGAAACACGGAACCGATGGCGATCCCCGGTGAAACACCAAGTCCTTTTAGCGTAGTCTCTTCGTGAGCGCTATCTGCCATTTCTTCATTGGGCTTTTGCTGATCGGTCGGCTAGTAGGCTTCTCCAAAACCGTCCTCGAACAAAGCCGTGACCGCGTCCAGGGCAGCTTGTTCGTCATCGCCGTCGAACTGCAATTCCAGAGAAGCTCCCTGTTCTGCAGCGAGGGTCATCACTCCGATAATGCTTTTTCCGTTGATCTCGTAGTTGTCTTTCACGATTGTGAATTCGCTACTGAACCGGGCCGCGGTGCGGACGATCAGAGAAGCGGGGCGCGTGTGGATACCGGCACGGTTTGTAACCTCGACTTCAGCACGAACCATAAACTGTCCTGGGATGGGTACACCTGGTGGTTAGCGAATCCTCAAAGACATCTTTCGTATCAACCAACGTAACGTGTCGGCCTGGGGTCCTGACGGCAACGCATCCACTTCCTTTGCCGACGCATCATATAACTCCGCAAGCACGCTTCTGGTTTTCTCCAGGACGCCCAACTGCTCCATTCGATTTCTGGCCTCGGGCACCTGGTTTGACGGCAGACCACCCTCTTCGACGATTCGCCGGAACCAGCTATAATGCTCACTATCTACCATCTCAAGGGCCGTCAGCAGAAGATACGTCTTTTTCCCTTCGATCAGGTCGCCGCCGATCGGCTTTCCCCAGGAATCATCGGCCGCCGTAAGGTCGAGCAGATCGTCCTGGATTTGAAATGCCCGACCGAGCAAGCCTCCACAACTGCGGATGTGCCCGAGGGCAGCGCTGCC
>CAZIIP010000488.1:0-2542 GCA_964539455.1 uncultured Rhodothermales bacterium | reverse complement strand
AAAGTTCCTCCGTTCCTCAATTGCTCCCTTCCCGCCCCAGCACACCTCTCGCCTGCAACCACGTCTCTGCCAGGTCCGGCCATCTGGAGAACGCGGGGGCATGGGGCGCCAGCCCCAGGCCATGACGTCCTTTTTCGAAGATATGCATCTCGGCAGGGACGCCGGCACGGTGTAATGCCATGTAAAACAAAATGCTGTTTTGCGGAGGTACGCCCGTGTCCTCCGAGGTGTGCACGAGGAACGTCGGTGGCGTTTCGGGCGACACCTGCAGTTCGCTCGACATTTCGGACACCAGTCTGTCGTCCGGGTGCTCGCCCAGGAGATTTCGCTTCGATCCCTCGTGGGTATACTCGGTGACAAAGGAGATGACCGGATAGGCCAGAATCATAAAGTCGGGTCGCGACGATACCCGCTCGACGGGATCCGGACTCTCCGGTACCCCGGTATCGAAATGCGTCCCCGCCGATGATGCAAGATGACCACCAGCCGAAAAGCCGAGAATGCCGATGCGGCGCGGATCGATTTCCCATTCCTTCGCGCTGGAACGGACGAGACGAATGGCACGCTGGGCATCCATCAACGGGACCGGATGGGCATATTTCGGTGCACGCCGGTATTCCAGCACAAAAGTCGATATTCCGATCTTGTTGAGCCACGCCGCAACGTCATGGCCTTCATGTCCCATGGCCAGTGCGTGGTATCCTCCACCCGGACACACGACGACGGCTGCACCGGTACGGCTCCTTTCAGAAGCGTGATAGAGCGTCAGGCTCGGCACATCATCCGCTTCCATACCCCGGGCTGCCGGGGGTGGTGTATCTTCCCAAAGCGGGATCGTGACGGGAAGCACGGGTTGTCCCCGACATACTGGAGCGATAAAGGACGAAATGAGGGTTGCCAGAGCGGCAATCGGTACATATTGCAACAGGAATTTCAGCATTTTTGTTGTCGGTCGAGTGAACGTGGCGCGGGTGTCGGCCGGCCTCCATCTAAAGAAAACGAAGGGAGATCCGGAAGCCATTCCAACCATCTACCCCGTTCATTTTTCTGCCAAATCGGGTGCGGGTGCCTTCGTTTTCGTTTCTTTCAAAGTTACACGCCGTGCTCATTCTTCGTACAGGATCAATCGATGTCAATTGTACTTGCCTTTTCGGGAGGCCTGGATACCTCCTTTTGCGTGCCTCATTTGCGCGAGACCACGAATGAAGACGTCATTACGGTCACGGCCAACACCGGTGGTCTGGACGCCGGGGCCGAACGAAGGCTCGAACAGCGATCGGCCTCGCTGGGCGCGGTCCGTCATATCACCGTAGACGCCCGACACCGTCTGTTCGATGACCATATAAGCTTTTTGATCAAAGGCAACGTGCGCCGCGGAGAGACGTACCCGCTCTGCGTCGGTACCGAGCGTGTTACCCAGGCACGCGTGATTGCGGAGACGGCCCACGAACTGGGTGCGTCGGCGATCGCCCACGGATCGACCGGGGCAGGTAACGATCAGGTTCGTTTTGATGTCGCACTCAAGATTCTTGCCGGTGACATCGAGGTGCTTGCACCGATCCGGGAATTGTCCCTGTCTCGCGAGGCTACCGCCGCCTACCTGACGGAACGGGGTTTCTCCATTCCGTCTTCAACGACGACCTATTCGATCAACAAGGGTCTCTGGGGCACGACCATAGGCGGAAAAGAAACCCTCGGAACAAAAGAACCCCTACCCGATGATGCGCATCCGGACACGGCATCCGTCTCCGATACGCCTGAAGACCCGGTCACACTTACAGTCGCTTTTGACCGGGGAGTCCCTGTCGCGATCAACGGTTCGGCGATGGATCCCGTCTCGCTGATTGAATCCCTCAACAAAAGCGGCGCCAGGTTTGGCGTCGGCCGGGGCATGCATGTAGGCGATACGATTCTCGGTATCAAGGGCAGAGTAGGCTATGAAGCGCCTGCCGCCGATATTCTGATCCGGTCCCACAGGGAGTTGGAAAAAATCGTCCTGACCAAATGGCAGCTGTTTCAAAAGAGCCGCTTGGGTGATTTCTACGGAATGCTTCTTCATGAAGGGCACTATTTCGATCCGGTCATGCGCGACCTGGAAGCCTTCCTCAACAGCTCTCAGGAGCGTGTCACGGGCACCGTTGATGTGCGCCTCCACAGAGGGTCCGTTTTTATCCTGGGGTGCGACAGCCCGTTCTCACTCTTCAATCCGGATGTCGCGGCTTATGGAGAAGAAAACAAACTTTGGGATGCACGGGATGCACGTGGATTTACCCAGATTTACGGGGTGCAGTCCCTGCTGGCTGCGCGTGCGGCTACTGCGGCTGCAGATGATCCGACGTCGTCATGAGATTGTACGGAAACTGAAATGACGAGCAAAGAAAGATACCGCATCGGCCTTTTGCACGGCGCGGGATACGCCGGCGGTGAAATCGTGCAAATTCTGCTGCGACATCCGCGGCTTTACCTGACGCAGGTCACGAGCCGTACCTATGCCGGTGAACCTCTTTGGAAGGCCCACGGCCGGCTGCAAGGCATTTCCGAA
>CAZIIP010000487.1:0-2548 GCA_964539455.1 uncultured Rhodothermales bacterium | reverse complement strand
GCCTTGCCGCAACCTGGGAGCCCGTCCGCGAGGCCGGCCGCATGGCCTGGTATTTCAACGACAACTATCCGTGGCTGGGCATGCTCTTCTGTGCACCCATTATCGGGCTATGGTATTGGACCACCGACCAGTATATCGTGCAGCGCACGCTGGGCGCCCCGAACGAGAAGGAAGCCCGACGAGGATCCATCGCCGCCGCCATTCTCAAGCTGCTCCCCGTTTTCATCTTCATTATTCCCGGCATCATCACGTTTGCATTGGCTGAAACGGGCCAGGTCCCCATTATTCGTGAAACCCTTTTCAATGCTCAGGGAGAGCTGGTGCGTGAGGACGCGCAGGCGGCCTTCCCTCTGCTGGTAGCGCATATCCTGCCGGTCGGGGTCAGAGGGCTTGTCGTCGCCGGCCTGCTTGCGGCACTGATGAGTTCGCTTGCCGGTGTATTCAACGCCTCCTCCACCCTTTTCACGATGGACTTCTACAGCCGCCTGAGGCCCGGCATGACGGAGCGGCACCTCGTGTGGATGGGCCGTGTCGCTACCGCGATCATGGTCGTGATCGGTCTCGCCTGGATTCCGGTCATCCAAGGAGGTAGAGGACTGTATGACTACCTTCAGGGCGTGCAGGCGTACCTCGCCCCTCCCATATTCGTCGTCTTCTTCCTGGGTGTCTTCAATAAACGCCTTAATCGCCAGGGCTGCCTGGCCGCCCTGCTCGTCGGTTTCGGTCTCGGCGTGTTCCGGCTGGCGGTGGACACTCCGGTGGCGCTTTCAGACACATTTACCTATCAGGAAGGCTCCTTCCTCTGGATCATCAACAACACCTTCTTCCAGTACTACAGCCTGGCGATCTTTCTGATCTGTATCGTGGTGATGGTTGCCGTGAGTTACATGACAGCTCCTCCCGCCTATGAGAAGATTGCCGGTCTGACGTACGGAACATTGTCCGATGAGGACCGCAGGTCGTCACGTGCCAGCTGGAACTGGAGAGACGTCGCTACTTCGGCGCTGGTCCTGGTTCTGATTCTTGCCGCCTACCTGTACTTCACGGGATAGCCTCCGGGCACCGAGTGCATGGGATACTGATTACAAGGCCGGTCAGGCATTCGTCTGTCCGGCCTTCTCGACGCCCGACCTTGTCGACAGGGAGCGATGGCACGAAAAATGCCCGACCGGTCAATGCCGGACGGGCTTCGAATTGGCTCCCCGGATAGGACTCGAACCTACAACCCTGCGGTTAGCAGCTGCCTGCTCTACCATTGAGCTACCGAGGAATGGCAGACCTTGGAATAAACGCCGCTACCCCGTTCTACAGCAAATCCCAAAAAACAGGAAGATCAAGAATTTTGCGATTCGTCGATAGCCGGCAAGGTGAAGGTAAACGTCGTCCCTTCGCCGACAGTCGAATCCACCCGGATCCGTCCGCCGTGGCGTTCGACGATCTTTTTCACAACCGCCAGACCGATTCCGGTTCCCGGATACTTGTCCCTGCCGTGCAAGCGCTGAAAAATGGCAAAGATGCGATCATGGTATTTTGGCTCAATGCCGATGCCGTTGTCTGAAACGGTAAACCGCCAGTTCTCACCGCTCTTTTCGGCGGTAACACAGACCTCCGGGGGTTCTTCCTCTCGTCGGAATTTTATGGCATTAGAAACCAAATTCCGAAACACCTGGCCTAGTTGTGTACGGTCCGCCATTACGACCGGCAATTCCCCAAACTGCACATCGGCCTTTTCTTCCTCAATGCGCTGCTTCAGATCCATGAGGACTTCTGCAAGCACATCGGAAGACGATACCGGCTCCGGTGGTTTCCCGCGCGTTCCGAGCCGGGAGAACGACAAAAGGTCGTTGATCAGACCCTGCATTCGTCTGGCGCCGTCGATTGCATACCCGACGTATTTTAATGATTTGTCGTCGAGCTGTCCCTCGAGACGGCGCGCCAGCAGTTCGGTATAGCTTGCCACCATGCGCAACGGCTCCTGAAGGTCATGGGACGCGACATAGGCAAACTGCTCGAGTTCCCGGTTGGACCGCTGAAGCGTCTCATTGAGGGTTTTGAGTGCTACTTCTGACGCTTTGCGGTCACTGATGTCTTCGAACATGGTCACAAACCGGCCCGCACCCATTCGAAAAGCGGTTATCCTGTACCACTTGTCCATCGGCGGGTAATACATGTCGAAACGCTTCTCCTCGCCCTCTTGCGTGACCTCTCCGTATATTTGAATGAGATCGAGATCTTCGATACCCGCAATCACCTCAGTGGCACATCTCCCGACCGCCTTTTCGCGTGTAATGCCGGTAAGTTGCACGAATGCGGTGTTCACGTCCAGATATCTGTAGTCGTATGGGCGCCCGCTTTTATCGAGGATCAACTCATGCAGCGACCAGCCTATCGGCATGTGCGTGATGAGCTCGGCAAAGCTTTGCTCGTGTGCGAGCAGACGCCTCTCGAGCGTCTTTCGGTCGGATATGTCTCTCCAGCTGGATCTCGACTGGATGATCCGCCCGTCATCGTCCACCATCGCCGTGACATGAAGATTCACGTCCAGCAG
>CAZIIP010000486.1:0-2551 GCA_964539455.1 uncultured Rhodothermales bacterium | reverse complement strand
TGCCTCCAGAACGGTCTCAAACCGACTACGGTTTATCGAAACGGCGCCCCATTCGGCGAGAAGATGCGGATCCTGTGCATCATGCAACAGGCCCTTTTCCCACATCTGCAGGGCACCAAGCGAATCCCCCCGGGCAAACAGTCGTTGGCCTTTCAGGTGCAAGCGCCTGGCTTTCGGAACATAGTGGGGTGAGGTAGCCTCGAACAGGGACGGGCGGGCAAAACGCCTGCCTACCCAGGTCGCAACCTCCTCATCTGGTGCCATTTGCCTGACAAATCGGCTCCATTCGCTTACCAGGGTTTCCAGCCGACGGCTGAATGCAGACTCCCAGGTAGCGCCTCCGTAGACGGACAGGAAACGTTCCACTCCATACGCATCCAGGAGGTACCGCACGAAGGAACCAAGCGTGGTATATGAAACCGTACTTCGCCCCTTCCAAAAACCAAAGGGAGAGAGACTCTTGACAACCCGATCTTCCAGCGGAACAGTTGTCCCGTATCCAAGCGAATCCGAGAGACTCACGGCCGCCGCCACCTGCTCATGAGTCCCGGGGCGGCCGTCCGCCGGCTCGAGTGCGACCGCCAACCCCTCCACAAGTCCGACGGAAAGAGACGCCTTGATAATTGGCAGGCCGGCATCGCGGGCAAACACATGTGCCAATTCGTGGGGAAAAGAGGCATCAAAAGTACCGGCTGTGATGTGAAGCTGAGGTTTTGCCAGCCACACGGGCGCAACATTCGTAAAGCGTGCTCCTGTGAGTTCCGCTTTTACCTGTGTGCTCGGATAGATGAAACTCTCAATGCGCTCCCGTGGACCAAGGCCCGTAATCCGTTTTAGCCTTGCCCAGTGATACTCGTGATCTGACGCAATCCGTCTGAGTCTGTGAACAGGTTGACTTCCCTCCCGGTAGTGAATAAGAAAGTGAGGGGTTTGCAGCGTTCCACCCAACGCACCGGCAATCCGATCCCTATTTGTTCGTATGCCGAGTTCCGGGGCCCACACATAGATGCAGCCGATGAGGAGCGCAAGTCCTCCACCGATCAACACTTTCCAGTTTCCGGATACGCCGACACGCAACGTTCGTCCGATAAACATGAATAGCATTCCCCATGCCAGCGTGAGAAGCCTGAACACAAAAAGCCCCGAAGTGATCGTGAGTTGCCGATCGTATAACGGTCCGAGTATGCCGCCGAATACGTGATTGAAGGTATAGAACTGGGGATGCAAACCGACATCGAACAGCGGTCCTGCCAGTGCGATGAAAATACCGGTCAGCCAAACAAGCCCTCTACGTGCCAAGGACTTTGACGCAGTCAGGAGATAGGCCAGTCCTACAGAAAACCATACGGTTATCACGGGAAAAAGGAAAAAGAACATGAGTCCCCATGCATAGCCCTTGTTCGGGGCCCAAAGGAGTGACAGGGTTAGCATTAAAAGGGGGACCAATAGGGCCAGCTCCTGCCGTATGAGTACGGAAAAGAGTGACTCGCCCGTCGAAAACGATTTGAATGCACGATCGCCTGCCACAAAGAATGCCACCAGCGCCACGAGCGCGGCGCTTTCGACGTGCAACACCTGCAACACGGAGACCGGCCACAGAAGCAGGCACAGCAGGCCATAACCGGCGGCCGCAATCAGGTCCGTGCGTCCGGTCTTGACTGGTCCGTCTGCAAATTTTGCCGCCATCCGCACCCACGGTTGCGTTCAGTAGTCGATGGCTTTGCCGTAGCGGAGCCGAGCCGTTCCGGCATACCCATACTAGAGAATGGTTGCCGATACACCCAGTCCGAATGTCTGTCTCAGTTGCAGACCCTCCCAGGCGTCCTTGTCATACAGCAATTCGACTTCGAGCGTTGCATTGAGATACCTGTTCACCTGCATTTGAACCAGATTCTTCAGCCGAAAATCCGGATGCGCCGCCTCTGGAAAAGATTCAAATGCGTTAAGCTCCGACTTCAGCACCACGTTATCGGCGATCTCTCGTTGCAGCAACGCAATAAGCATTATGCCGCCTTCATTCCGGAGCGACTTGTTTGGATCGACACCGTAGCTCTCCCTAAGGTGCTCCTCCACGACGATCGTTTGTTTGGCACCGAAGCCCAGACGCAATTTTAGCCATTTCTGGGGTTGGTATGCCAACCCGATAATCTCCGTGATATAGGCCGGTGCCATAAACCGGGCAATGATCGTGACCGGATCGGTATCGTAGTCATATCCCTTATCAAACTGCGTACGTACATCGAAATTCAGAACCGGACGAATCGCTTTCCTTGAGAGGTATACGAAATCTCCCGTATATCGCAGCAGGTCGTCGGTTTTTCGGACATCCTGATCTGCGATTTTCGTTTTCCCGTACGCGACCTGAAGCACGTGCGTCTGTTCGATATTCTCGTCTATCCTGCTTGCGGAGCCATCCAGAGAAAACCGGGCAGCCACCGCGTTTTCACCCCCTGATCGCCAGTCGTTATAAGCCGCTTGAGCGAATGAGAGATTGGCGGGACCCAGCAGAGATTGCCAGCAAGCTGCGCAGCAAGGAGACCTCGCTGAAGGG
>CAZIIP010000485.1:0-2551 GCA_964539455.1 uncultured Rhodothermales bacterium | reverse complement strand
CAGACCGATCACGGGTATTTTGCCGTAGATCTCCATCGTACGAAGCGTATCGGTTACACCCGATAATTGTCCCTTGCCCCCGTCGATCACCAGCAGGTCCGGAAGCGGCGCTTCCTCCTTGGTCGAGACCTTGTAGCGACGGAGAACCACCTCACGCATCGATTGATAATCATCCGGTTTGTTCTCTACGCTTCGGATGTTGTAGAGCCGGTACTCACTCTTCCGTGGCTTCCCGTCTTCGAAAACGACGCACGAGGCGATCGTACCCGTGCCGCCCAGATGTGAGACGTCGATGCATTCTATTCGCCTCGGAAGCTTGAGGAGGTGCAGGTCCTTCTGCATGATCTTCAGGATTTGCGGTACGCGCTCAGCTTTCTGTTTTTCCCGCTGAAGCAGGATCTCGTCCAGGAGCAAACGTGCATTCGTCTCCACCATTCGCACCAACTTGGCTTTGTCGCCGCGCAGGGGCACCCGCACCGCGACACGCCGCCCCTTTTTCTCCGACAGGAAGTCCTCGAGAGGCGCTTTATCCGCGGGTTTCAAGGATACCAGCACTTCGTCCGGAAAAAACATGGATTCTGTGTAGTGGTTCTCCAGAAAGGCCTGGATAATGGCGCCCGCCTCTCTTCCCGCAACACGGGAGAGATGCTTGTGCCTGCTGCCGATAACCTTTCCTTCGCGTACCGTGAAGATCACCCCGACGGACAGCTTGCCGTCAGGAGAAACGGCAACGGCGCACACATCACGATCCGCAAGATCGGCACTCACGATCTTCTGTTGTGACGCATGTTTTTGTAAGGCATCCAGCCTGTCACGCAAATCCGCCGCGTCCTCGTATCGCTGTTCCGACGCTGCGCGTTCCATTTTCTTTCGGAGATCGCTCATCAAACCCCGTGTCTTGCCACTCAGCAACTGTTTTACCTGTCGGATGCGCTCGTCATACGCGGCTTCCGACTGCAGACCGACGCAGGGACCTTCGCAACGCTTTATGTGATACTCGAGACACACCTGAAACCTGTCTTCGGCAATCCGTTTCTCCGTCAGCGGCAATGAGCAGGTTCTGATCTTGAATAGTGACGAGATGGTGCGCAGCATCAACTTCATCCGTTTGACATCGGCGTATGGGCCGAAGTAAACGGAACCGTCCTTGACGAGTTTGCGGGTAGAGAAGACCCGCGGGAAAGGCTCATTTTTTACGCAGATATATGGATAACTCTTGTCATCGCGCAAATTAATATTGTAGCGCGGTTTGAGCTTCTTGATCAGATTGTTTTCTAGAATGAGCGCCTCCACTTCCGTATCCGTGACGATGATCTCGACATCCGCGATCTTGTTGATCATCACGGACAGACGGGCATCGCGTGGACGGGCGTCCTGAAAATAGGAGCGCACCCGTGAGCGCAAGCTTTTCGCCTTGCCCACATAGAGCACGTTCCCTTCCGCGTCCTTGTGCTGATATACACCCGGACGTACGGGCAGGTGGGCTAATTTGGCAGAGAGCTCCGGCGTCATGGTAACGGCGATCACGTTTCTGAATCTCCTACGCGGTCGGTTTTTGTTCAGATCCGTACCAATGCGGTGTTGGAACACCTGCAGACCGTATCTACGTGGTGCCGATTCCGTTTGCAGCCTGCCCGCGCGACCGGTATTCTCGATCGGAAATCGAGATGTGGATTGTCGATAAACGCAAAGGCGAGGTGAACGAATTCGACATGCCGGCAACTACCCCCACAGGCAATGCGAGCAGGTCAGACGACGACTGGCGATCGGAGGCATGGCGCGTTCTCAATCGGATCGAATCTGATCGGGCCTTTGCGGCCAGAATGGCAGAACATGTAAGACACTCCGGTCACGAGCGCGGCCGGTTAATGGATGTTGTTTCCGGAGTGACGAGGCAACGAAGATGGCTGGATTTCTTGATCGACTCCTTCCTGCGGAATAAAAACACGCACCTCGAACAGGGTGTCCGGCAGGCACTTCGGATGGGCACGTATGAATTGCTTTTCAGTGGCCAGGCACCGTATGCCGCCGTCGACCAAACCGTCGAGCTCGTAAAACGCGAGGTCAGGCCGCGGGCGGCCGGACTGGCGAACGGTCTCCTCAGAAATATGGTGCGGCGGATCAACCGCCTGCCGAAGCCGCAGCATCCCGACGCAGCCGTCAGAATGGCGATCAGACATTCTCACCCGGATTGGATGGTCAGAAGATGGACCGAGCGGTTTTCGCCGGACGAACTGGAACGGCTGCTGCGACACAACAATAGCAGGCCCGGTTACACGGTTCGATTCAACACGCTTCACCATTCGATCGAGGAGACGAAACGCGCCTTGAAGTCGGTCGCGGATGAGTGGCAGCCGTCCATCCTGTTTGAAGATTGTATTCGGACGACGCGGCTGAGCGCCGTACTGGGCAGTGGGCTGTTCAAGGAGGGACGGTTGGCGATCCAGGACGAGGCGGCCATGGCGGTGGTTCGGTGGCTGGACCCCGGCCCGGGATATCATCTTTTAAAAGCGGGGAGATTGTCGGTATGAATATTATATCAGCGCCCAGC
>CAZIIP010000484.1:0-2553 GCA_964539455.1 uncultured Rhodothermales bacterium | reverse complement strand
TCGACGTCATGGCCCGTCCATTCCAGCAGATTGGCAATCGTATCGCCCAAAACGGTATTTCGGCCGTGCCCGACGGTGAGCGGTCCGGTCGGATTGGCACTGACGTATTCTACGAGCGCGCGCTTTCCCTCTCCGACGCCGGTTTTGCCGAAACCGGCATCCGCTTCGAGTAGCGTTGACAGCTCGCGATAGAGGTATTTGTTGGAGAATTTGAAATTCAGAAACCCCGGTCCGGCGACCTCCATCGATGCAACATAATCGGTATCGACCGGGAGATCGTGGAGCCCTGAAAGAATATCTTTCGCGATTTGCCGCGGTGCCTTCTTTAGATGTCGCGCAAGCTGCATGGCCGCATTGGTTGCGAGGTCACCATGTTCGGGTCTGGCGGGAGACTGGAATTCCGGGACAAAATCGGAGGGGACGCCCTCCATTCGCGACAAAACGGTAGAAAGTGCCTCTTCGAGGTAGGCTTGCATATGGCAGGATCTCATAAAAACGTCCCACCCTGAATAGGCGGGACCGCATTTTGCAGCTAATGCCTGAAACGGTATGGCTCGGTGTTACATCGGCCGCGGCCGCTACCGTAGCTGTGAAAGATACAATCCTGCAGGCATTCTGCAGTAACACCAACCGCGTTGCTGCATCTATTGGTAAAACCGATAACAATCGCATATGAGATTACTTGACGGGCAAGCCGCACCACTTTTTGATACGACCGACAGTGAAGGACGGCGATTACTACTCGAGGATTACAGGGGCACAAGGCTGTTGCTGGCATTCTTTCGTTATGCAGCCTGTCCGTTCTGCAATTTGCGCGTGCATGAATTGCGGGAGAGATACGATGAGCTTCGAGACCGTAATATGGATGTGCTCGCCGTGTTTCAATCGCCCGCAAGCACCATTGCGAAATACGTCGGCAAACAGCGTCCGCCGTTCCCGCTCATTCCGGACCCCGGGATGGAGTTGTATGAGATATACGGTGTGGAAAGCAGTTGGGGAGGATTTGTCGCCGGCTTAATGCGGAAGGAGGGATACGCCGCGGCACTGAAAGGATACATGCCCGGCGTACCGGATGGACGTCTGAATACGTTGCCGGCCGATTTTGTTATCGACGAGGAAGGGATTATCGAGCGGGCGTTTTATGCGTCGGATATCTCGGAGCATCTGGCTTTGGAGGAGATGGCGCATATGTAGGTGGCGCCGGACGAAGGTCTGCGAAGCTTTCAGGCCTGCCGAAAGGGGTCGGAGAAGTGATGGCGATGCGCGATTCTGTATATTGGTAACGACCGCTCGTCAGCCGCTTGCATATGATGCGGTAAACCCGGAGCTTGAATCATAGCTCAGGCGGCGTTCTGCCGCGGCACATTGTTCTCCCTCGCGCCATTCCAACATACGGTGCGGCAAATCTATCTACAGGAGGACCTCGATGTTATATGAGGCGATTCCGCTGGATGCTTCCATGACGGCGCAAGACGTGATTGCGCGTCTTGCCGAAAACGGCCACTGGCTGGAGCCGATTCATCTCGCCGCCCTGCAGGTGCTGGAGAAGAAGGCGTCACTTGTGCAGCGGGATATCAATGAGGTGAAGGCGCGCCTTTTCAAGGATCCCGCAAAAGCCCGCGTGGTGGTCAGGAGACAATACTACGCACAAATCCTCTGGTACCGCCGACCGGTCGAACTGGTGCTCGACTGGTGCTACCAGGCTTCTCCCGATGACCTCTTGATCACGGTGCTGGATCTCCATGAACACGACAGCGAGCCGCCGATCGGGGTAGACGACGTGCCTGAATCGCTGGACGAAGGGGTGCTGATTTCCGGCGGCGTACCCGTGGCGGTGCGAGAAACCGCAGAAACGGGTGGTGGTGAGTTCGGGCTCCCTGATGTTCCGGAACCTCCGGCACCTGCACCGAGAGGCCGGTCTACGCGCCCGCGGCCCAGAAGGAGCGAGACGCCCCCTGAGCGGCCGAAGCCCCGGCGCAGCGAAACGGCACCAACGCGGCGCGAACGCCGGCGTGGACGTGCGGGAGCAATCATCACGGATGACGACGAACGCGAAACGCGCAGAGATTCGGGCGGTGATATGGCAGAGGAATTTCCCGAAGAAGCGTTTTTCGATGAAGAGGAGGAGGCGGCCGGATCGGATGAGGCGCGCGACGAACCTGAAGAAAGAAGCCGACGTGATCGGCCGGCAGCGGCGAACGGAGGAACGGCAGCACGGAGGGAATTTCGTGCCTGGCCGCATGTGGATGCACCGGATTACATGCCGGCGGGCGTTTCCTTCGATGTCGTGGTGGGATTTGCCCGGGAGCAACAGGAACGGGTTGCATCCCGTGAGGTGGTGGTGGCCGTCGCTCCGGATACGGTAGAACTGCCGTATACGGTAGAGGTGAGTGCGACCGGCGTGGACGCACCCAACGGGTGGCAGCGGGAGCTGGTCGTCGAGGTGGATAATCCCGCAGGTGCAAGGGCTACGATCACGCTTGTAGGCAAGCCGCCGGTTGGTCCGGAGCCCGTTCATCTGACAACCCTCGAGGTCCGCTATATCCACCGGGG
>CAZIIP010000483.1:0-2583 GCA_964539455.1 uncultured Rhodothermales bacterium | reverse complement strand
GTCACGCCGTTCTCGAAGTCGTTGGGCTTGATCAGCAGACCGTTTTCGCCTTTATCGAGTGCTTGCCAGCAGTTTCCATAGCACTGATTATTGGATTCGTAGAGGTTTTGGGCCAGGTAGATCCCTTTCGCCCCCTTGAATCGGGCCGCCAGGTGCCCGTTCAGGATAAACTGATTGCGTGCCAATGTAATGTTCTGCGGTGGCCGGTCGATAATCGGGGAGTAGATCTGGATGCCCCACAGGTGGTTGTTCTGCATGCGATTGTGGTGAACCATGACCTGCCTGGCATCCGGCATCTTCATACCGCGCTCGTTGCCTTCGATGAGGTTGCCTGCAATTTCACCAAAGGTCGCATGGAGGGCAAGACCGTGTGCCTGTTCGTTATCGAACGCATGGGTGGAATAGACGGCATAGTTCTCGGTGAACAGCGAACCCGGACCTACATTCCCGGATCCGGCCGACAGTGTTCGGTTAATGCACTGATCTTCCGTCATGAATGTTTCGGGGCTGCGGAGAAAACAGTCTTTGGAGAGGATCCCGTTGTTCTGGACGGTGTGATGGGCAGTGGAGTATCGAACGGTCACGCCGCGAGAGAAGCTGACGGCGAGGCCGTTCAGCCGTGCGTAGGATAGCTCGACCCGGTCGAGCAAGACGTTGTGCGAGAACACGGCGTCCAGGGGACCTTCCGCGCATGTGCGGGCGGATATCGTCAAATCCCGGATGACGACGTGCTGTTGTTTGAAAATGTGCAGCACCTTTGGATCTTTCTCGGCCTCGTATTCGCATCCATCCTCCGCCGTTATGATGCTGCGTCCTACCCCTGCCCCAACGAGCAAAAGGTTGCTTGGAAGATCGACCCTTTCAGCCACCTGTATTGTGCATGCCGGAATGCGCAGCGTTCCACCACCGGGCTTGTTCTTCAGGTAGCGGATGGCATCGCGAAGTTCGGCTTCGGTGCATTCGGACACGGTGCGTACGCGATCGGTGTTAACGGCGGCTTCAAAGGCCTGGGGATCGAAACCACGCGTTGTTTCGAGAGGCAAACAAACACGCGATGACAGATTCAGAAATTGCCCGTCCGGACACAGGTTCCGATAGGGCGCTTCCGTGAAGCCAGAGGTTCCGGAGTGTTGGACGACCTTCAAATCGTCAAATGAGACATCTCCGCATGGCGTCTCATCACAGGCCCCGTGTATTTCGAGCGAGATCTCAAGCCTTTCAGCTTCATCCGGTACCGTCACGAGCATCCCCACGCGGGTCCATACGGTGGAAGAAGCCGGGGCGTTTTGAACTCCTTTTGTGATAACCGTATCCGCGTCAAAAAGCGTTGCCTGAATTTCCGAGCCGGCACGCCACTCCCTGGCGCGGTGCGATACGGACACCTCATAGGTTGCGCCCGGAATGATCGATTCGGTCGACCATCGCGCCGAGGCGTGAACGGTGTCTTCGACCGGTTCCTCCAGGCGGAACAGGAGGATGTGATCGGCCTCTTCGAGCTGTACGAACATGGACGCGCCGTCTGAGTGAATTGCCCCGTAAAATCCTCTTGCGCAGTTTCCCGTCCACGTGCCCTCACACTCGGGACCCGGAAGAAAGGCGGGATTGGGTACGAGATTGCTCTGTGCCAGGACGGCCGTTGTCTGTACGAAAAGCACGGTCGCTACACCGAGTCCTGCAAGCGGACTTGCGCACCGGGATGCCGGGTGCGCCTTATGGTAGTTCTGCTCCCTCATGCGACCGAAGCCCTATGCGCCCTTTACCACCTTTTAGAGCAATGTACGGATTGACAGCTGGTGAAGGCCGCCAATCGCGGACCATGCACTATAGGCGTAATCAAACTGGAAACGGCTGATCAGCATACCGAACCCAAAGCCGAAACCGGCGAGATCCAGCCGGCTCTTGGTCTTGAGCGCTTCATGGCGGGCATGGTTGTAGCCGGCCCGTACCTGAAACGATGTTCCGAACTGAAACTCACCTCCGACGGACAGGTGCGACATAACGGCATCGAGTGCACCGTCGTCGGATTGCTTCCAGTCGGTCATGTCGTAGGCCGTCAGCACGACGAGCAAAGGCAAGTGTTTCAATCGATGAGAGACGGCGAGCCGGATGTCGAACGGCAATTCATCGGAAGTGTCGCCGAATGAGTCGGCGACCACGCCCAGGTGATGGATGGACACTGCCGCTCCCGTTCGGGCCTCATCCCAGAATGCGAGGAGCCCGGCATCGACCGTTACGGCTCTCGCCGCGTATCCTTCAATGCTGCTGACAATGCCGTTGATCGAAGCACCATACCGAATAACGGTGCCGAATGGCCGTGACCACCCAACGGTCAACGCCGCATCGGAAGCACCGAACGTGCTGCCGTCGCGCACGCCGTTTTCATCCGCCCGTTCGAATCGGCCGTAGTTCAAATAGCGAAAACCGGCCCCAATCATCCCGACGTCTCCCACATCGGCGCCAAAGGACACAAATCCTGCGTTGATGTCGGCGAGGTGATTGAGGTAGGTTACCGCGAGACTTCGATCCATCCCGGGATGAAGTGCGGCGGGATTGTAAAAAAGGAAGTCGACGTCATTGCTCTTC
>CAZIIP010000482.1:0-2585 GCA_964539455.1 uncultured Rhodothermales bacterium | reverse complement strand
AATCCGGCGCGGGACGGAGCAGGACGCGCGTGTGACGATCGAGTGCGCGCGACTGAGTGGCGACGTGGTACCAGTACGAGCGCTCGTGCGCATCATAACGCGCATGGAAGTCGTCGCTTGTTTTCCGGATCGCAAGAATGGCGATATCATCGGCGAGTAGCCCGTTGAGCGAGCCGAGGAGCCGATGGGTATCCAGCCTCTCCCGGTTGCCGACCGAGAAATGCGCCACCTGCCCGCGTGCGTGCACCCCTGCGTCGGTGCGACCGGAAGCGGTCAGACGCACCGGTGAACGGAGCGCGACGTGCAGGGCATGTTCGATTGCTTCCTGGATCGTCTTTGTACCGGGTTGAATCTGCCAGCCGGAATATTGCGAACCGTTATATTCGATCAGTAGTCGATACGTGGCCATGGCAAGCGTGCTGCGAAAGCGGCCAGGATTTTGATCCAATCTAACCGGCCTGACTTTACGAGATGTCACTTCCAACGCGGATCTATCTGACCGGTTTTATGGGAAGCGGGAAGAGTACGCTCGGGCCGCCGCTGGCACGTGTCCTGAACTATCGATTCATCGATCTCGATTCGGCAATTGAAGCCCGTATCGGGTGCACGATTGCCACGTATTTCGCACGCGAGGGCGAGGGGGCATTTCGGAAGGTTGAACGAGCGTGTTTCGAAGAAATCGCCTGCGAAAAACGTGTTGTGGTTGCACTTGGAGGAGGTGCACTGATGCAGAAAAGTCTGCGTGCGCTTGCATATGAGACGGGACAGGTAGTCTATCTTCGCTGGCCGGTCGAGCGGTTGGTGGAACGGCTGGGAAACAGCGGTACACGGCCCCTCTTGCACGATGCGCGCGGGGACCCTCTACCCGAGAGCGCACTGAAGGAGCGCATTGAGAAGATGCTGGCCGACCGCGAACCCGTCTATATGCAGGCCGATGTGATAGTGGAATTGAACCGGCACCGCGTTTCCCGCGCTGTCGATGAACTGATCACACGCATCCGGCGTGCATCCTATTGCTTGCAGGGGCGAAAGGACATCCGGTGATACGGGCTGGGACCGTATCGGGAAAGTGCCTCCAGGTGCTGTTTCGTCGGATACCCCATATTTCGATTCCAGCCATATTCCGGGCATTCCTCGTGGAGCGACCGCATCATCCGATCCCGGGTGACTTTCGCCACGATAGAGGCGGCGGCGACCGTTCTGCTTCGGTGATCACCGCGTACGATAGCCCGTGCCGGTGACCGCAGTTTGTCGGGTAGCCGGTTGCCGTCGACAAGACAAAATTCGGGTGCCCTCTTCAGGTCGTCGAGTGCCCGCGACATTGCGAGCAAGGCTGCGTTAAGGATATTGAGCGTGTCAATTTCTCGCGGGGAGCACAGACCGATTGCGTAATCGCGGGCATGCGACTGAATATGGTCGAGCAACACAGACCGGCGCGCGGAATCGATTTGTTTGCTGTCCATAATGCCGCCATCCGGCAGGTTGTCGCCCCAAACAACGGCGGCCGAGACGACGGGTCCGGCGAGGCACCCCCGACCGGCCTCGTCTACGCCTGCAATGCTGAGCAGCCCCCGCCGCCACAGCACGCGCTCGAATCGTAACGGTGCTGAAGGCCTTTTCGCAGATCGCATTATCGCTCCGTGTACTGATCGGGCAAATCGTTTTCGTACAATACGACATCGCCCGGTTCCGCAATCATTGCCAGGTGGTTTTGGGCTTCGGAAAGGCTCTTGCAAACATGAATGCTATCCCGAACAAAACCGGCCGAAAGGAGACCGTCGTAGATCGGACGTGTCTGCCGGGGACCTACCAGAATGACCACGTCAACCCGGGATGCCATATACGCGCCGAGCCCAAAATTCTCTCTTTCCTGCTCTGTTCCCAACTCTACCATTCCAGGTGTAATGACGATGCGTTTGGTTCCCTCGAACGCCCCGAGTATGTCGACGGCATTTCGAGCACCGACCGGATTGGCATTGAATGCATCATCTATTACAGTCAGTTCGCCTTCGCGTCGAAGCTGCAGCCGGTGTGGAACCGGGTCGAGTCCCCTGACGGCGTGGGCCATTTGCCGTAGTCGCAATCCGAACAGGCGACCGACCGCAACTCCGAACAAAATATTGAGCACGTTATGCCGCCCGAGCAGTTTGGTGCGGAAGGTAAACCTGTTTCCCTCCTCATCACGAACGACAAATGTGGACCCGGAGGGACCGTATGAGATGTCTACGGCGGCGATTTCGGCTTCGTTTCCCTCTGCCGATACGCGCCACACCTTGCCTCTCGCCTCCGATCGCATTGCCAGAGCCCTCGGATCGTCTGCATTCAGGAGCAGCGGTCCGCCGGGTTTCATGTGTCGTACAATCTCGGCCTTCACCTCCGCGATCCGCTCGATCGGGCCCATCGTTTCCAGATGTGCTTTCCCGACGACGGTTACGATTCCAATGTCAGGAGCGGCAATTTCGCAGAGTTCCTTGATGTCCCCCGCATATCGCGCTCCCATTTCCAGCACCAGTACCTGGTGGTAGGGCCGCAACTGATGGTTGACGACGATGCAGACCCCCATAGGGGTGTTGTAGCTACCGGGC
>CAZIIP010000481.1:1182-2608 GCA_964539455.1 uncultured Rhodothermales bacterium | reverse complement strand
AAAGTCCCGCCACGGCGATCAGCCGTACCAGCGCCAATCCGCTATTTTTAATTTGTCGCACGGTTTTTGTTTCGAATAGGTTGTTGGGATTGTGTTGTTTATTTGATGTACAACGAATGAGAGGTAATACGCGTCGCGGAAACCTTGCTCAGGATTGCCGGTCAGCAGTACCCCTTCCATTGTTGGACGAGATGTAGCGCATACTTCTTACGCCTCGATTCTGTATCGGCGGGAAAAACGTCGGCGGGTAAGACGTAGGTAAGATCGGCGGATTTGGCTGCGTCCATCCCTTTGTGACACCGGCGCATTAGACGAAAAGCTTGCAGCCGGGTCGAACGAGTCACCTACCAAACGATTTGAATATGCCACTTCCGGAAACGGCCGAACACAAAAGGTTGACAGACTCCGAGGCTCGAAAGGCCGATTGGAAGAACTGGGGACCCTACCTCAGCGAACGAGCTTGGGGAACGGTGCGGGAAGACTACAGCGCCTCCGGAGAGGCCTGGGAATCCTTCCCTCACGATCACGCCCGTAGCCGTGCCTATCGGTGGAATGAAGACGGCATTGCAGGGTTTTCCAATCGGTTTCAGAACGTGTGCCTGTCGGTGGCTGTCTGGAACGAAAACGACCCTATTCTGAAGGAACGGCTCTTCGGACTGACCGGCAATGAGGGCAATCACGGGGAGGACGTCAAGGAGACCTACTTCTATCTCGATTCGACGCCGACACACAGCTATGGGAAAATGCTGTATCGCTATCCACAGGCGGCTTTTCCGTACGAAAAACTGATCCGCGAGAACCGGCGGCGGGATCGGCAAGAAAGGGAGTTCGAGCTGATTGATGCCATGCCGAAGACGTTTGCCGAAAACCGGTTTTTCGACGTTTTTGTCGAATACGCGAAAGCCGACGAAGAGGACATACTATGCCGGATCACCGCCTACAACAGGGGACCAGATCCGGCCCCCATCCATATCCTGCCCCACATCTGGTTTCGAAACACGTGGTCGTGGGGGTACGATCGACCGAAGCCACGGCTCCAAGACGACTCCACGGAGCTGTTCGCCCGACTTCGCGTCGACGAGCCCCATCTTGGAGAACGCTGGTGGCACGTGTTTTCGCAGGGAAAATCCGCTCCCGACGTGTTGTTTACCGAGAACGAGACCAACGTGCAACGCCTGTACGGACTCGCAGACGGCCCGCCATACGCCAAAGACGGCATTAACGATGCCGTCGTGTTGGGCCAGGTCGATCGCGTTAATCCCGGCCGAAACGGCACAAAAGCTGCCGCACACATTCAAAAAATCGTTTACGCGGGATCGCACGTGACCGTCAAGGTGCGGTTTTCCCCGGAACGGAAGGAAACCCCCTTTTCGGACTTCGGGGACATTTTCGCGCAACGTATCCGGGAGGCTGACGCCTTCTACGA
>CAZIIP010000481.1:0-1172 GCA_964539455.1 uncultured Rhodothermales bacterium | reverse complement strand
AAACCTCAACGTCGACGAACGGCTCGTACAGCGGCAGGCCTATGCCGGCCTGCTCTGGAGCAAGCAGTTTTACCACTACAGCGTCGACCTCTGGCTCCGGGGCGATCCCGCAGGACCTCCGCCTCCGCCCGAGCGACTCAACGGCCGAAATACAGATTGGGAACACCTGTACAACCTCGATGTGGTTTCGATGCCCGATAAGTGGGAGTACCCTTGGTATGCGGCGTGGGATCTGGCCTTTCATACCATTCCGCTGGTCCACGTTGATCCCGAATGGGCAAAAAGGCAGCTCATTCTGATGACACGTGAGTGGTACATGCATCCCAACGGGCAGCTTCCCGCTTATGAGTGGGCCCTCGGCGACACCAATCCGCCGGTTCATGCATGGGCGGCACTGCGGGTTTATGAGATTTCCCGGAGTATCACGGGCAAAGCGGATTCGGATTTTCTCGAGAGGATCTTTCATAAACTCCTGCTGAATTTTACCTGGTGGGTGAACCGCAAGGATGCTCACGGACGCAACATCTTCCACGGCGGCTTTCTTGGACTGGACAACATCGGAATCTTCGACCGAAGCGCCGCGCTGCCGGTCGACGGCCACCTTGATCAGGCCGACGGAACAGCATGGATGGGCATGTATTGTCTCAACATGCTGATGATCTCACTCGAGCTGGCACGAACGAGGCCGGCCTACGAGGATGTGGCGACCAAGTTTTTCGAGCATTATGTCTACATCGCGCAGGCGATCAACGAGACCTGTGCCGGCGGACTTTGGGACGAGGAAGACGGATTCTTCTATGACGCGCTTCACACGGAGCAGGAGGGTCCCGTACCCATGCGCGTACGGTCTTTCGTCGGCCTGATCCCCCTGTTCGCCGTAGAGACGCTTGAAGCCGAGGTTCTTGAGTCCCTGCCCCGCTTTCGAAAGCGACTGGAGTGGTTTGTCAAATACCGCCCTCAACTGATGGAGAACCTTCCCCTGTGTACGGTCAAGGGTGAGGAGGAGCGCCTCCTGCTCTCACTGGTCAATCAAGAACAGCTGCAAAGAATATTGACGCGTATGCTCGATCCGGAGCAGTTCCTGTCAGACTTCGGATTGCGCGCCCTGCCCAAGGAATACGGCACGCACCCGTACACGTTTATCGTCGGCAACCAGCCATATACGATTGCAT
>CAZIIP010000480.1:1253-2614 GCA_964539455.1 uncultured Rhodothermales bacterium | reverse complement strand
GCCATTGCTTCGAGCTTCCGCAATGTTCCGGTGAGTCCGCTCGCGGTTGCTGCCGGTGAAGTGGGGCTTGGTGGCGAGATTCGCTCCGTGAGTCACCTGGATCGGCGGTTGGGCGAGGCGGCCCGACTCGGGCTGAAACGGGCGGTTGTCCCTGCGGGATCAAAAACGGACCGCATGACCGAAACGGGGCTGGACGTCGCCGGTGTGGCTGACCTCGAAGAGGCGCTCGATGCCTTGCTGTGAGTGGCGCGAATTGGTTGCGCCGTGCCTACCGGAGCAGCACCATTTTGCGGGTGATGGTGGCAGAACCATAGCGGAAAACGTAGAAATAGGTTCCGCTCGGCAGCGCCGACGCATCCAGATAAGTCGTATGCATCCCGGCCGAGAGCCGCTCCTGCACGAGCGCCTGCACCCGATGGCCCAAAATGTCGAATACGTCCAGACGAACCTCCGTGTCTTCCGGCAAACCGAAGCGTATGGCCGTCCTGTTATTGAAGGGGTTGGGATAGTTCTGATCCAGCATGTATTCGGTGGGAATCCCGCTGTCGGCCGCTTCCGTCATGTGGTGCAAACCTGCGGCATTCGGGGTTTCGGATCCATCAGTCACGGCCATTTGCGGTGCTGCAGACGAACGGTAAGTGACGACCAGCATAGGCCTGCTGGAAGCGGCAACGTTGTCACTGGAGAAAATTTTGAGGCTGTTGGGATTCTTCCCGTGGGTAATCAGCAATCCCTGATTGGTCGACGGGTCTTGCAGCCACTGTTGGACCAGCTCCACGCCATTATCGGATAGCGAAAATGAGTGCCATCCCGGCTCGGTCGGGCCGAAGGTGGCGATTGCGCGTTTTCCGCGGTCACCGTCTCCGTCCGCTCCGGGAGAATTCCAGGGAAATCGCCACGAAGCGGTTGTCGGGTCCCATTCTTTTTCAACGCCATAGACAAAGTAGCCCGGCTCGCTTGTCGGATCGAAAACGTAGGCCCACACCTGTACGTTTTCGATAACCGCGTCGGAGGGAATTCCCTCCATGTCCCATCGGAGAAGGATAATTCGGTCTTTATCCGACAAGAACGGTGCGTCGCCGTCGGCATCCAGAAACGGGCGATCGCCGAACGTGTCGAAGGGTGCAGACTGATCCAATTGGGTATCTGCCGCTCCGGTATATCCGTTCAGGCCGTTTTGGAAGATCGCGGATGTGGCGACGGCATCATCCGGCACGTCGATCTCGCGGCGGAAACCTATAGTGAGAATCGGGCGCTTGTCGCGTTCCTCGAAGTCGCTCGAAATAAACCCGAGTGCGTTCCCGTTGTCCGGATTTGTCAGCATCAGGCCTGCGTTGGACGCCGGATCGTCGATCCAACCC
>CAZIIP010000480.1:0-1243 GCA_964539455.1 uncultured Rhodothermales bacterium | reverse complement strand
AAGGATCTAAAGTTCGTAGCTGATACAGCCTACCAGGCAGGAGCAAACGTGCCCAGTACCTCAAATCCCCGGTCGGCCGCATTGGCGGCGCCCGGGCTCGTCCACGGCACGTTCCAGGTGGCATCCTCCTCGTTCCACGGCCGCTTCATCTCGTAAAGCTGAAACCCTTCGTCTCCGGTCGGATCGGCCACATAGACCCAGACGTCCGCTTCTTCGACGATACTTCCGTCGGGAACGCTAAGTTGCTCCCATTTCAAAAGCCCGACCTTGTCCTTGCCGCTCAGAAACGGTGCATCGCCGTCCGTGACGACCGTCGACATATTGCCGCTCACGTTGTCGGGATCCGCTTCACATATGTAGGTATCGGAAGCACCGGTATAGCCTTCCCTTCCCTGTTGGAATTCGAGGAAATCGAGATTGGCAACCGGATCAATGGCCGGCTCCTCTTCACTCGTCTCGCTCGTGACCACAACCATAACCGGTCGCCTGCTTTCCTTGCTGTATTCACTCGTTCGGATGATCAGGTCGTCGGGATTGTCCGGTCCCGCGATAATAATGCCGTTGTTCAGCGACGGATCGTCGATCCAACGCTGAACGACCATTTTCCCCTGCTCTCCAAGTATCAAGCGGTACCAGCCGACATCAGTTGCGGTGAGGGTACCGAGGTGGGTATTGCCTCGATCGGAAGATGCCTTGGCGCCCGGCGTTTTCCACGGCTCGTTCCAGGTAACGGCGTCTTCGTTCCAGTCGGTTTTCAGTTCGTATACGTCGAATCCCGGTGCGGAGGTCGCCACATTGGCGTAGAACCACAATTCCGCATTACGCACGGTCGCGCCCACCGGGATGTCGAGATCGGCCCACCGGATTATGATATAGTCGTCCTTGTCGGTTCCCTGAGGCCAATCGCCCACGGCTCCGGCCCAGATATGCGCTCCGTAATTTCGATTGGGAGAATTTTCCTGTATGTGGGAGTCGGAAGTACCCCGATAGCCTGCAAATCCGTCCTGAAACGCATAGATCTCAGCGTCTTCCGGGAGATCGGCCGGAATCGGCACCGGGTAGTCGCCGTCGACCACCGGAGGCGGATCGGGATCCGGGTCCGGCGGTGGGCTACCGCCTTCTCCGTATGCGACCACGAAAATGGGGCGGTATGCCGGATTGGCATATTCGCTGGTGCGGATGATGAGGTTGTCCGGGTTGGCGCCGTTTTCCAGAATAAAGCCGAAATTCGTGTCCGGGGAAT
>CAZIIP010000479.1:0-2614 GCA_964539455.1 uncultured Rhodothermales bacterium | reverse complement strand
ACCCGTCGGTACCGTCGTCGACTATCGTCGGCTCAAGGTGCTGGTCGTAGCCTCAGGCGAAGGCGGCCTGCACGAGTGGTCTCGCATCTCGAGGAACGTGGCAGAAGATTACCGGAGACTTTTTGGCGAAGAGCCTCCGAGGTATCCGCTTGCCGTGACGCTCTCCAGCGATTCGGATACGACCGAACGGCAATCGGAAGCTGATTTCGATGATCTGGGCTGGCGGCCGGTGGCGGATTGAGACGTTTTGGAGTTGGAGTTGGAGCCGGCTACAAACGACCGTCCCTCCATACCACATACCCGCCCACGATGCGCCTTCGAGCTGCCGCACATGGCCCGCACACTGCCGCCGCTCACGTCACCCAGGTGAGAAACCAGATCGTGAAATAGGAAAGCGTGAAAATCAGGGCCAATGAAATCGCGAAGTAGAGTGCGAACACAAATGGTCCGGACTCCGGTTTGCCGGCCTGCTTCCATCTCTGCTTTCGAATTGAAAGCGTCTCGGTGCCACTGTCCGGTCGTCTCGGCGACCGTTCTGCGGCCTCCGAGGCGAGGACAAGTACAATTATGGCAAGACCCGTCAGATAGAGCACCAGCAGGCTCATGAGTCCTACAGATGCAATGAGATTGAATACCGCATGGCTTCCGATCGCTACGACCAACGTCGCGACCAGCCACCAGATGCGTGCTTTGCTGCTCACCAGACGCGAGCGACCTGCAAAATAACCGGCCAGTGCGCCAAAAAGAGCATGGCCGGGAAATGAACGGATGGCTGCGATCATCAGCCAGACCCCGGCGGACGAGGACGGCAGCACCGGACTGGATACCAGACCGCTTACCACAAACGTGAAATTCTCGGCTACCGCAAAGCCTACGCCACAGGAAATATAGCAGACCATCGCGTCGAGCGGCTCGTTGTGTTCGGCCGACCAGTAAGCCGCCATCATGAATGCGGCAAACTTCAAGAATTCCTCTGCGACCGGAGCCACGAATATGGAATTCGCCACCCCGGACATGACGGGAATGCCCGGGAAAACCCAATTCAGCAAAAAGACTGCAGGTAGACAAGCCGCCCCTGCGATGAATGCACGCAACACGAGACGTGCCGGCTCCCGGTCTTCCCGATCAATCCAGTATAGTAACGCTAGAATCCCTGCAGAAGGCAAGGCTGTCAATATGAGAGCTAGAATCGGCACTGGGTAGGACGTCTAGGATGCCGGCCAAACGATTTGGAAAGTAAGGACTGATTCCGTTGTCGGGTGGGCATGGTCTCCGAAAATTTCCGACACCCTGCGCGTTCCGGGCAAACGTATATTTCGACGGCCCACCTCAACCACCCGATTTACAGTGCTACCCGTTCGATTTTCGGTATGCCTACACCCAGTACGATCCAGGCGATCAGATAAAGACTCGATGCGATCCAGAATATTAACATGTAGTTCCCTGTAAATTCGAGTACCCTCCCGACGATGTTCGCCAATGCCATGCCCCCCAACACCGCAAACAAGGTCGAGACTCCCGTCACGGATCCTACGGCATGACTTGGAAAGACGTCTGATATCACCGAATAGACATTGGCAACCCATCCTGTGTGACAGGCAGCCGCCACGCTGATCAGTGCCACCGCAATGATCATGGTCTCCGTCGTCGATGCCATGACTATCGGCAAAACTCCTATCGCGCACAGGAGCATGGTGCGTTTGCGAGCAGCGTTAACGCTGATCCCCCTTTTGACCAGCATTGATGATAGCCACCCACCTGCAATGCTACCCATATCCGCAACGAGATACACGGCTATGAGCGGCGGACCGATTTCCGTCAGGCCTATGCCGTGCCGTTCATAAAGGAACTTCGGTAACCAGAAAAGCAAGAACCACCAGGGCGCGTCCGATAGAAAACGGACGGCAAAAATTGTAAGCGCCTCGCGGCGCATAACGACATCACGCCAGCGAGCCCGGGCTTCCGTGTCCACTCTTCCGTCCTGGTCGATATACGCCCGCTCCGCCTCTGACAGGTCGGGGTGTGATACCGGCGGTTCGTAGAGTCGCAACCAGAAGAGCAGCCATATGAATCCCAGTGCACCCGTCAAGATGAATGCAGATTGCCATCCGAATTGAAGCGCCAGCCACGGCACAATAAGCGGCGCAAGAATCACCCCGATGTTCGCACCTGAATTGAACAAACCGTTAGCAAGTCCGGTCTCCCGCTCGGGAAACCATTCGGCAACCGTTTTGACCGCCGCAGGAAAGTTTGCAGCCTCGCCGATTCCCAGCGAAAATCGTGCGATACCGAAGCCAAGTGCCGACCGGGCCAACGCGTGTCCCATGCCGGCCAGGCTCCAGACCGCGACGGCAACGGCGTAGACCACCCTGGTGCCGAAGCGGTCCAGCAGTTTACCCATCCCGACCACACCCAGTCCATAGGCCGCCTGGAAGGCCATCACGATATAGCTGTAGTCGATCTCACTCCAGCCCATCTCCGCCTGCAATTGCGGGGCAAGTATGCTCAGAACGTGTCTATCGACATAGTTGATGGTCGTCGCGAAAAACAGCAGGGCGCAGATCTTCCAGCGCGTGGCGTTGCCGGTTCTGAACTGCCGCCAGCCTGAAAGCTC
>CAZIIP010000478.1:1271-2636 GCA_964539455.1 uncultured Rhodothermales bacterium | reverse complement strand
GTCGGTTCCATCTTCAATACGAACCTGGGGGCATTCTCTCTCGAGGATTGGCAGGAGACCGTTAAAACCATTCAGGACCTTGCGGTCAACGAAACACGGTTGGGGATTCCCGTAATCTACGGGATTGACGCCGTCCACGGGCACAATTACATGCGGGAAGGGACCGTCTTCCCGCAAAACCTGTCCATGGCGGCCACCTTCAATCCCGATTTGGTGCGTGAGGCATACGAGATTGCAGCCATCGAACTACGTGCCTCGGGCATATCGTGGAATTTCGCGCCCGTACTCGACATCGGCCGGCAACCATTATGGTCCAGGTTCTTCGAGACGTTTGGAGAGGATGTGTTTCTGACGACGACGCTCGGCGTGGCGGCCACGCTGGGCAACCAGGCGGACGATATCGGGGCGCGCGGACGGGTCGCGGCAACTGCCAAACACTACCTTGGATACGGCTTCCCGCTCTCGGGCAAAGACCGCACACCGGCGTGGATACCTGAACGCCAGTTGCGCGATCTCTTCTTGCCGCCGTTTCGCGCCGCAATCAATGCAGGCATCGCGACGGTGATGGTCAGTTCAGGGGAAATCAACGGCATTCCGGTGCACGCCTCCCACTACCTGCTCACACAGGTGCTCCGGTACGAATTGGGATTCAATGGCGTCGTTGTCACCGATTGGGAAGACATCTGGAAGCTCCACACGCTACATCACGTGGCGGAAGATCGAAAGGAGGCCGTTCGATTGGCCGTCACGGCCGGAATCGACATGAGCATGGTGCCGAACGACCTTGCGTTTCATGATCTGCTGATCGAATTGGTGCGCGAGGGTACGATTCCGGAATCGCGTATCGATGCATCGGTCCGGCGTATCCTGAGGCTCAAGACCGAACTGGGCCTCTTTGATAATGCGTACCACGATTCGACGCTCGTAGAACAGGTGGCCTCGCCCGCGTTTCGAGAGGTGAGCCTACGGGCGGCACAGGAGGCGATTACGTTGCTGAAAAATGAGAACAACGTCCTGCCGTTGGGCACCTACAACAAGTTGCTGGTTACAGGTCCGGCAGCCGACTCCAAGCCGATGCTGCATGGAGGATGGTCCTACACCTGGCAGGGCACGGAAGAGGCATTCTACCCTGAAGATACACGCACCTTGCTGGGGGCGCTGCAAGAAACGTTCGGAGAATCGAATGTGACTTATGCGCCGGGAGCGACTATCAACGAGGTCCTGGATCTCGACGAAGTTGGACGTGCCGCAACGTCGGCCGAAGCCATTGTGCTGGCGTTGGGTGGAGCCGTCAGCGTGGAGAAACCGGGGGATATCGAAGCCCTCTCGCTTCCCGATGCACAGGTGGAACTGGCCAAAACAGCA
>CAZIIP010000478.1:0-1261 GCA_964539455.1 uncultured Rhodothermales bacterium | reverse complement strand
CAGCGGAAACCGGAAAACCGGTTGTCCTGGTCCTGCTCGAAAACAGGCCGCTCATCATCAACCAAGTGGAGCCGCTCGTGGATGCGGTCATTTGGGGTGGCCATCCGGGTATGTTCGGCGGGGAGGCCATTGCCGGCGTGCTTGCGGGAACGGTGAATCCGAGCGGCCGACTTCCCTTTACGTATCCGCGGGCGACCGGCTCACTGGTACCGTACGATCACAAATACACGGAAAAACTCGATGTCAGCGGAGGCATGGAAGCATACAATCCGCAGTATGCCTTTGGAGAAGGGTTGAGCTACACGGTTTTTGAGTACGAGGATCTGGAAATCGAGCCCAGAGATTTGAGAATGGGTGAAACCGCCGTTGTGAGTGTCTCTGTGACGAATACCGGCAATCGGGAGGGCAAAGAAGTCGTTCAGCTCTATCTCTCCGATCTGTATGCCGATATCACGCCGGTCTCCGAACGCCTGAAGGGGTTTGAGAAGATTTCCCTCGAGGCAGGTGAAAGAGCGACCGTTCGCTTTTTGATCACGCCTGAAGACATGTCCTTTATAGGACGCGATAACCGCCCGGTGGTCGAACCCGGCGAGTTCGATGTGCGGGTGGGCCCACTATCCGGTTCATTCGTCATCAGATAGTGTTGCCTCACGAACGATCCGTCACCGTCTGCGGAGCACACCCTCCGTGAACCTCAATCATAAATACGATGATGAAACGATTGCTGCGCAGGTTCATGTCTCCGGCAACGCGACGGTTCATGGAAGAGGGTGATGCGACGGAGCGGTTCTCCCTCATGGAGCGACTGCACGGCTACGTCTATGCCCGGTGGCCATATCTGTACATATCGATTGGAACGGGAGAGCACCGCTGGACAAAAAGGATCGCACCGGTTTGGCGTTTTCTCGGTGATCTCGTTGTTGGGGGCAGAAAAAAAACGGTGGAAGACAATCGTTCCGCGTTCGCCGACGCCTACCACGGAAAAGTAGTTCCGCCGAAGCTGGCGGGACAACTGGTGACCGTAAACAGGGATGTTGATCTTGGAGATCTGGAGCGCGTGATCCCGTACAATCGGGCACGCGCTATTGTCCTGAAAAACCCCGACCACATCGTCGCACTCGATTGCCCCTGTCGCTCAGCGCGTGAAAATCCGTGTCTGCCGATGGACGTTTGCCTGATTGTAGGCGAGCCGTTTGCGGGATTCGTAGCCGACCATCATCCGAACAAGTCGCGATGGATTTCGCAGGAGGAAGCCGTTGAG
>CAZIIP010000477.1:0-2639 GCA_964539455.1 uncultured Rhodothermales bacterium | reverse complement strand
GCGCAGCCGTGCCTGCAACCCAACCTTTCGTGCTCGCTGCTGGAAAATGGGCGCTGATTCCGACAGGGTTAAAGGTAGCCATCCCTCCGGGGTTTGAGGCACAGGTTCGTCCTCGCAGCGGACTTGCCATGCGACATGGCATCACTGCCCTTAATGCACCCGGTACGATAGACGCAGATTACCGCGGGGAGGTCAAGGTTCTGTTGATTAATCTCGGAGAACAGCCGTTTACGATTACACGCGGCGAGCGCATCGCGCAAATGGTCGTCGCGGCCCATGCATCCGTCGACTGGTTGCCGGTCGACCGGCTCGATGAGACAAAACGCGGAGAGGGAGGATTTGGCTCGACGGGGAGGTGAGTCGGCTGAGAACTGATGACTGATAACTACTAACTGATAGCCGGAAGTCGCGGGCTTGCGCACGTCTGGGCGCTGCAGGTGAAAAATGTGCCGGCCTCGAAACAGGTATACCCGGACGACAACTACAAAACACTGGAAATAGAGGAAATTCGAGAGGGCTACCCGTTACCGGTGCTCGGTTGCAGGCTCGAATTCCAGACTCATACCCCGCTTCAGGTGCGCAGTGAGGCCACGAGACGCCGCGTATCCAGCAAAGCGTCAAGCGCATCGATGATACTCGGGAAAACCAGGTCTGCTATGAAAACGGCACGCAAAGAGAGGCCTTCCCTCCCGAGCACGGCCATCCCAAGAGCCGCCTCCTCGAACATAAGCGTGTCATTCCGGCCGTTGCCGATCGCAATCGCATTGTCCGGCCCCAGCAGCCAAATATAGTCGCGTTTTTGCTTGTCCTGTTCACCTGGTCCGAGGATATGCACCCGGAAGTGTTCATCCTCAAACTGTGCGCGAACACTTCCGAAGGTATCTGCGGTCACAATGTGAATCTTCAGGTATTCGGAGAGTCGATGTAGCTTGCCCCGCACGCCGTCCAGAAGCATGCCATCCAGTGCCAGCGTACCATTATAGTCGAGCACAAGATGCTCGACCTGCAAGGGGTCGGCACCGGGAATCGAAACGCGCAGCATGTTTCAGTTGGTTTCAGTCATCACAGGTCGTATTGCATGGAAGGGCAAAGCGCACATCCTGTTCGTATACGAGCCTCCTCTCCGTATCGAAGAGTGCAGACAACCTTTCCGATGTCATCATCGTTTCTCGATCACCCTGATTGACGACCGATCCATCTTGCAGAAAAATAAACCAATCAACCGACGGTGGTATTTCATGGATAATGCCATAACCTTGGATGCACGCCGTCGCTGTGGTTCCGTTTTGCGGCACGTTGGATTCGGTTGTCGGATTGACACACAAGGCGTGAAAAGCACAACCTGTCAAGGATGATCCCGCATTATCCGGGGTGCGCTCGTCTCGTGTGGGATCTTCCGGTCTCCGAGCTAGGGCTGACCTTCGCGTTCGGCCCAGGTTTCCGTTTCGAAGCCGTACAACTCCACCGGTTCATCCTGCCATGCCATTTCGTCCAGTCCCGCCTTCTTGCACAAACCCCTCAGAAATTGCTCGCGTGTCCACCGGAATGTCGTGGCCACCTGGGGTAACAACAAGCCCGAATTCCAGCCGGAAACGATCAAGAGGCCATGTTTGCCAAGCTCGATATCCTCAGGTTTTATCGGTCCGATGCCGCTCAGTGCACTGATCTCAATCGAAATATCATCGATTTCGGAGGGCGAAACCGGATCAAACCGCGGATCATCGAGGGCGGAGCTTGCAGACATGCACAGGACGGAATCGACGAGTGGACGACGGGCGGGGCACTCTCCTCTGCAACCGCGCAGCGATCCGTCAAACCGGTTTCTCAGCGTGACAAAAGCTGCCCGTTTTACCCCCAAACCACCTTCTCTGCGGAGTGTGGCCGGTCCTTCCATTCCCGTTACGGCTGCCACCATGGAGTCCCGCGCGAGGCGAATCAGATAGGCTCTTTCTTCCTCGGTTAGTCTTCCGGGATTCGGCTGTTCTATTTCCTGACGGAGTTCACGTGGCACCACAGCAGGGATTCATGGCGCATTGGCTACAGTGATAACGTAAGCGGTCCGTGTTCGCTTCGCAACCAAATCGCAGGTCGAGGGAAGCGAAAAAACGAACCGGCCTCCGGTTGTTGGGTACCGGAGGCCGGTCGTCAGGCACAGTGTAGTCGCCTGTCGAGACGGTTATCCGGGCTACTTACTCGTTTTGCCGGTTTTCGATCAGGTCTTCGACGACCGACGGATCGGCCAGCGTGCTTGTATCGCCCAGATTGCCGTAATCGTTTGCGGCAATTTTGCGGAGAATCCGCCGCATGATCTTGCCGGATCGTGTTTTGGGCAATCCCGGCGAGAACTGGATGGCATCCGGCGTGGCGATCGGACCGATGTGTGTGCGCACATGCTTGACCAGCTCCTTCCGTAGCTCATCCGATCCTTCTTCCCCGGCATTCAACGTAACGTACGCATAGATGCCTTGTCCCTTGATCGTATGCGGGAAACCGACAACGGCCGCTTCGGCAACATGATCGTGCAATACGAGTGCGCTTTCGACTTCGGCAGTACCCATGCGGTGTCCGGATACGTTGATGACGTCATCTACGCGTCCGGTGATCCAGTAGTATCCGTCTTCGTCGCGGCGGCAGCCGTC
>CAZIIP010000476.1:0-2655 GCA_964539455.1 uncultured Rhodothermales bacterium | reverse complement strand
TCCCCGCGTTGATCTGGAATACCGGGTCTTCGGCGTAAACGTAGAGGGGATCAGCAGTCAAATCGTGCCGATTTCGTTGACGTACGAATCGCGGGCGGTTAGACGATTGGAAGGCTGGGATATTGCCGTCGACTTCGCAAGAGATTTCCAGGCGATCTGGTTTCATCTGGAGGACAACGACATCCAAAACGATTTCATCCAGTTGTTCGATCTTGAGATGCGCGTACATGTCGGCGATTCGAACTGGATTTCACCCGTCGAGACCTTTGATCCGGAATCTCTGGTCGAACCGGGCGTTTTTTCAAATATTAATAACGGGTTCGGTTTCGTCGGCTCCGGTTACGTCGAAAAGGTCGAGTGGCGACCACCGAACTATCTGCTTCGACGCGCCGGATTCGAAACGGACTGAGCTCGCCATGCCGGGTCTCCCGTCGCCATTGCGTGCGTCCGGTGTTCGACCGTTCATTTCAACACGAGACAAGCTATGAACAGCTACCCCATCGACCGGCTGGTGAACCTCCTCCAGCCGGACGGCAACATCTTCTTGAATGTCACGCAAACCGAGGCGGAAGCGGCAATGGCTTCCGGAGATCCGAATCGCATCCGGGCCATCGACGGCCAGTTTGCCCTGGTACACAAGGACGGGATCACGGTGCGAATGGCACGTTCCATTGGCCGTCCGATGCGCTATTTCATGGCCAAGTTGGTCGACGGTCCCTGTCTTATCGTCGCCGAACGTATGTCTGAGATTCGGGACTATCTGACGTCGGAAGGTCTCGGCGATCAGTTTCATCCATCGTATACACGCATGGTACCGGCGCATTACGTCATCGAAATACAGCTGGTGGGCTGCCCGGATCCCAATCCGACCTATCAGCGGTTCTTCGATCCGGAACAGAACGTGCTCGATGCCGATCTCGACGAGATTGGCGTGCGCTACATGCGCCAGGTCTCCCGCTCCATCGATCAGTGGCTCGACAAGATCGACCCGAAGGAGCCAATCGGCGTCCTGTTTTCCGGCGGCATCGACAGCGGTGCGGTTTTCCTGGCACTCTATCACCGCTTGTTGGAAAGGGGCGAGTCACCCGCACGGCTTAAGGCTTTCACACTCTCCGTTCAGGGCGGATCCGATCCGCAGCAGGCCTATGAGTTTCTGAATCGACTCGACCTTGCCCTGTTTCTGGAAGTGGTCGAAGTCGCTCTCGATGACGTGGACATTCGCGAGGCCATCGGCGTCATCGAAGACTATAAACCTCTCGACGTTCAGGCAGCGACCATGACGTGGACACTTCTGAAGGCCATTCGCGAACGGTATCCGGACTGGCAGTACCTCGTCGACGGCGACGGCGGGGATGAAAACCTGAAAGATTATCCAATTGAGGAAAATCCGGAGCTAACCATCAGAAGCGTGTTGAACAATCCGATGCTCTACCATGAGGGCTGGGGTGTCCACGCCATCAAACATTCCCTCACCTATTCGGGAGGGCAAAGCCGTGGCCATGTTCGGACGTATGCCCCTGCACGCGCACTCGGCTTTCATGCCTTCAGCCCGTATACACTTCCAAACGTTATCGAGATATCGGAGGGCATCCCGTTTATCGAATTGACGGACTGGGATCACGACCGTCTGTATGCTCTGAAGGGCGAGATTGTCAAACGGGGCATCAAGGCGGTCACCGGAATGGATATGCCGCTTTTCGAAAAGCAACGTTTTCAGCGCGGCGTTGTAGATGAGCAGGCCTTCGGGCGAATCTTTCCTGAAGACGAGGCGGAATACCGAAAGGTGTTTTCCGCGATTTATGAGGACAGATAGGCAGGACAGATCCCCCGCATAAGGCAACGAGCCGCGACGCCGCCGCTCAGCGGTCCCGTGTAATTTACGTGCAAAGAGCCGACCGTCAGCGAGCATCCGAAACCCTTTGCAGCGGCGACGAGCCGATCCGTTTTTTCGCAATCGGCCGAACGGGTCATCGACATATGCCGGGAATGTGAGTGAGTATCCCCTTCAGCGCGCAAAACTGAATCCGTGGCGACCATATGCATGGCTCGTCGAACCGGAAGTCGACGCGACCGGCAGCCTGCGCCGGATGGCTACGATTTTCCTGGTAAACAGGCAGTGCCCGTTCGACTGCGTGATGTGTGACCTGTGGCGTTATACGACACGCGACACCATTCCTGCAGGCGCTATCGTAGCACAACTGCAATATGCGCGTGAGCGGATGGCCTCTTGCCGGGACATCAAGCTCTATAATGCGGGTAATTTCTTCGACGGCAAGGCCATTCCGCCCGAAGACCGTCTTTCGATCGCCGGCGAACTGAGCGGCTTCCGACGGGTGGTGATCGAGAATCATCCCCGGCTCACCAACGACTCGTGCCTGCATTTTCGTGATGCGCTGTCAGGGAAGTTGGAAGTGGCGCTTGGGCTCGAGACCGTCCACGAGCCGTCCCTGCGGCGCCTGAACAAGCGGATGACGGCGGCAGACTTTAACCTCGCCGTACGTTTCCTCACGTCGAACGGTATTGCAGTCCGTGCCTTTGTGCTTCTCTGGTCGCCATTTTTGCGTGACGAGGAGGGTATCCGGTGGACCGTAGAATCGACGCGGTATGCCTTCGATTGCGGGGTGGATATCGTGTCACTCGTCCCGCTGCGTATCA
>CAZIIP010000475.1:0-2680 GCA_964539455.1 uncultured Rhodothermales bacterium | reverse complement strand
GGCCGAGTTGGTCGCTCATGTTCGGCAGGAACGCGGCGAGGAAGCGGTCGGCGATGGTGACGAAGGTGGCGATGGTGAGCGTGAACACCAGAATGCGCAGGTGCGGTTTGAGCAGCGGGCGAATGAGGCTGACCAGGATGTTGGCGCAGAGGAGCACGAACGCCGTGGCCGCGACCATCGTCATGGCCGGCCTCATCGCCGCGGTCACCGCCAGCGTCGGGCACATGCCCAGCAACTGACGATACACCGGGTTCTCCGGGAGAATCCCGTTGACAAAACGTTCCAGCGGTGTCGGGCCTTGGTTTGCCATGGGCTTTACCGGATATCACTGCACCCCGAGCCTGGGTTTCCACCTGGCCACGGCCTTGTTGACGATGTCGCAGACGCTGCGGGAGCTGATGGTCGCGGCGGTGAGGGCTTCGATCCCGCCACCGTCTTGGTCCACCTTCAGCGGATCGTCGGTGGGCTTGCCGGCGAACTGCTGTCGGAAGTCGGCGGTGGTGATGTTGTCGCCCACCGCCACGGTCGAACCGGCGTCGGTGGACGGGTTTGCCACTCATGTACCGAAACCCACCATGTTCGCCTTCGAGTACGAAAGCATCCTCAACCGCACGAAAGTGCAGTACCCTCGGATGGACCCGGCGCCCCATTCGATGGGAACCCCAGAATTCCGTCTGGCTTGCTCCACCTACCGAAACGGTATTGTGTCCCGGCGTAGAGCGATCCAGATTCCTCCTTTCGCCGGCATCATAGCTAAATGTACCTGGATCTACAACAATGCGGTGCCCGTCCAGGGTCCACTCGAATGAGAGGATATCCGCATGTGCATGCGCGGGCAGGAAGTCGGGCGACATGCTACCACAGTCCGCGATCACGAGATCTCGGTCCTTTCTCGCTCCGAAATAGCCGGCCTGAAAATAGGAAAACACGGACTTTGCAGCCGGCAGGGAAGAACCGGAGAGATCCCGCCACATGCGCCGGCATTGATCCAGTGATATGGGTACTTGCAACATTCCGTCATTGAACAAACTCGGGGATCCGTCGGGGTGGTGCATGTCGACTGCAAAGGATAGTGCACAATCGATGTGATCGTCGAGCAACCGGCGGAGTGCACCTTTGTCCGTCACCTGACGGCATTCCAGTAAATCGGCCAACACCTGGAGATGATAGGCCGGGCTCCTCTCATAGTGCGCACCGTCGCGTAAAAATTGCGCTTCGAGTTCTCTGCGAAGCAGGCGTCTTGCTTTTCTTGACCATTCGTGCGCCTCGTCGCCGGCAAAAAACGCTCCCGACCAGAGCAATGCCTTGATATTCTTCAGCAGGTGATTACCGACGAGGTCGTACTCGATATGGCGTGCGAGATAGCGGGTCTGGAGATACAGCGATTGCAGCAGTCGTTCCCTGAATGCCATCTCCACGGATTCCCACCGGCTCGCAATCTGCTGAATCAGAAAGACGATTCGAACGGAAATGACGTAGCTGTGCCAAGCGTATGACCAGTGGTGTTGAGCGTCAACCGAATTGTTATCCATCCAGCTCCCGACGACCCGTTCGAACCATCGGTCGTCTGCGCCTTGCAGCCATTCGAGATAGTGCAGGTTGAATAGCCAGGAGTGCCGGCCGAATGAGAAATCTCGCACGTGCCAGTCAATATCACTGGAAAAAACCCGTTTCTGTTCGAGGAAACGAATGGACACCTGGTGATCCGACCACTCGGGATCACCGGTACTCCGCACAAGCCGGCAGGTAAACATTCCTCTATCGGCGACGGGGCCGGACACCGGGCGGCGCATGAGCCGCTTTTTGCGCAGGTCTCTAAGCCACTTGAAACGGGACGCCTTTCGCTGCATTGTATAGCGCACCCGCCACAGCAACTGCTCCGGCCTCGTATGCCGTATGGTTTGCACAATTTGCAGAATTTTTCGTCGCTTCATATCCGGTGCGAAAGACGTATCTCCCGGTCGTCGAATCTCTCATTCCGGCACATTTTCGAATCTTTGGATTGCGTCCAGCGGTGAACGGTCACCGGTCTGCCGGCGACGCCTGTCCGAACAAGGAAGCAAAATACGAATCCGGCCGAGCCTGCGGCCTTTCCATCCGCAAAACCCGTAAATTTTGCGCATCTTTCAGCAGTACCGGTGCAATATTGGTAGCTTGCGCACCTGAACCCGGTCGGCTGAGTGGCGGGGTTGAACCCCTGACACGGAGCTTCTCGGCCGTAATCAGCGTGCATCGATAGTAGAAGACAGTCAGCATGCCAGAGACCGACAAAGCCTCCTCACCGGTCATTCCACTCTCGCGACCGAACCTTGATGACCTTGAGCATGCCTACGTGTCGGAGGCCCTCTCGTCCGGACAACTCGCTTACGGTCCATGGGTCAAGCGTTTTGAAGAGGCTTTTAGATCGGTCACCGGACGATCGTTTGCCGTCGCCGTCAGCAGTGGTACCGCAGGATTGCACCTCGTCGGCGACGCGTTGGGCCTCAGACCGGGAGACGAGGTTATCACCACCCCGTTTAGTTTTGTGGCATCTTCGAACTGCCTCCTCTAGTGTGGCGCAACGCCCCGGTTTGTCGATGTCGACGCCGAGACGGGGAACATCGACTGTGCGAAACTGGCTTCGGCCGTAACCCCTGCTACCCGTGCCATATTGGCGGTGGACGTTTTCGGTGTACCGGCC
>CAZIIP010000474.1:0-2696 GCA_964539455.1 uncultured Rhodothermales bacterium | reverse complement strand
AGACAGGCGACGTTTGCCCATAGGGACGTCGACGAAATATACAGCGATGCAAAACGAATAGCGGAGCAGGCGGTTGCATTCGTTAAAACGCATTCCCGGCCATCAGTGTGAATACCGTCATTTATTCGGGCGCGCCAGGATCCAGGCCATATGCTGCAACTCCGGAAGGATGAGTCCCTCCATTGCAAGTCGAACGGCGCCTGTTGACCCGGGTAGGCAAAAAACAAGGGTGTCGCCATATGTGCCGGCAGTCGCCCGGGACAACATTGCGGATGGACCTATTTCCTCGAAGGAAAGGTATCTGAACATCTCGCCGAAACCCGGCAGTTCTTTGTCGAGCAAAGGTAAGATCGCCTCAATCGTAACATCTCGTTTGCTGATCCCGGTGCCTCCGTTTGCAAATACGGCATCGACACCACGCCCAATGCTCCGCTTCAGGGCATTCCTGATCTCGTCTAAATCGTCCGGTATGATTTCGGGTGGACGAACGCGATAGCCCGATGATGTCAATAAATCATAAATCAGCTTTCCGCTCAAATCGGTTTTCTTCGATCGGGTGTCACTCATGGTCAGGATATCGCATGCAACGACGTGGTCCCCGGCCTGTAGATGATGCTGTTCGTGACTCATAGGTCTTCCTCCATTCGTTCATTCGTCTCGGAGAACCAACGGGGCGGATCAAAGGTCGGTCCGCGATTCCAGGGATTGCATCTGAGCACACGCCAGACCGCCAGAATCGTCCCTCGGACTGCGCCATACCGGGATAGCGCCTCGACAGCGTAGTTGGAACACGTGGGTGTGAAGCGGCAACTACCTGCTCCAAGCAGTGGTGAAATCGTCAACTGATAGAATCGAACCAATCCTATCAAGACTTGTCGGGGAATCCGAACCAGATAGCGCAAGAATGTCGGCGTCGAATCAATAATAACGTGGATGATACAAAAAGGTAAACGTACGCCCGAATCCGCCGGTTTCACTTACCGTCTCAGTGCATGTGCGTCAATCAAAACATGCGATGTATATAGTTGCGGGTAATTGTCCTTAATTTCCCTTTGCCTGCGCCGTATAAACGCCAAACAATTCCATGCCCGACAAGATTCTGCTCGTAGACGATGAACAGGACTTGCTCGATCTGCTGAGCTACAATTTGTCGCACCACGGTTTTGACATCGTTACCGCAACCGATGGCGAAAGTGCCATACGCGTTGCGGAAGCGGAGAAGCCTGATGTAATCGTACTGGACATAATGATGGCCGGCATGAGCGGATTTGAAGTCTGTGCGGCACTGCGGTCACATCCGGAACTGTCTCAAACAGCCGTTCTCATGCTTACGGCCAAAACTTCTGAAGCGGACGAAGTCAGGGGCCTGGAGGTGGGTGCGGATGACTACGTCCCGAAACCCGTATCGCCGAAATTGCTGGTCAGTCGCGTCCGCGCGTTGCTGCGGCGGATTTCGGAAAGCCGGATCAATGCCGAAACAGATTCGCTACGCGTGCTCGATTTGTTGATCGACCGGGTTCGTTACATCGTTTTGCGACACCCGGATACGGGCAAAGAGGAGCGCTTTCATTTCCCCAGAAAGGAGTTCGAACTGCTCTTTCTGCTGGCCGGCTCGCCGGGTCGCGTATTCACCCGTGAGGAACTTCTCGACAGGATCTGGGGGACCGACGTCTATGTGACCAATCGAACCGTCGACGTTCATATCAGGAAGATCCGTGCGAAACTTGGCTCCAAATACATCCAGACGGTAAAAGGAGTAGGGTACCGGTTTTCAGAGAGCCTCTAGCCGGACGGGGTAGGCTTCTTTGGGCAAAGCAATACCGAGTCACCGGCCAACCATTGGGACGAATATTCTAAGCAGGCTCCTGTTCCTGTGGCGCAAGCGGTCATGCCCCGGCACTCATCACTACGCATCTCCACCTCGGTGTCCGGCATACGCCATTCGACGGTTGGGCCTTGCTTGTTTACGACAGGGATCGCGGGGCATTTCGAGTGCATCCCGCAAGCGCTATCCGGTCTCGATATGACATAGTGAATCTATTAACTTTCGATACCAACCACCCCAACCAAATTTCTCCTGCAGACGGCAATGCTTCTTTCGGCATGAATGACACACTGGACGAAATCATCTGTTTGTTTGCCACGAGCGGACCGGACGTGCGGATGCAGCTTTTGCTCGATTATGCCGAGCGGCTCGGCCCTCTACCGCCTGCACTACATGCACAACGGATGAGAGGACATAACCGCATCGAGGAATGTATGACGCCGGTATTTCTGTGGATCCGGCAGTTGGACGGGCGGTTGCAAGTGCATGGTGACGCGCCTCGGGAAACCCCCGTAGTGCGCGGTATGATGACCGTGATCATCGAATCGCTAAACGGAAAACCGATAGTCCACGGCAGTGAATTCCCGTGCGATCTACTGGAAAGAATGAAGTTGCATCCCATAATCGGCGTCCGTAGACAGCAGGGACTCCGTGGTCTCATCGAACACGTCCGCAAACGCTGTCGCTCTCTGGAGGGCGATTAGCGGCGACCCATTTCTTCAGGTGATACCGGGTTATCAATCACCGCTTTCCGTGGAATATCCGCTGTATAGCGCACGCGAAGAAACCAGCACGGTAATATCGCGAAGCCGCCTTCTTTGGCTTACGAGTGCGGTGCTGTTGGCGGTCGCCGGCACGTCGATCCCGAGAT
>CAZIIP010000473.1:0-2703 GCA_964539455.1 uncultured Rhodothermales bacterium | reverse complement strand
AAGGGACCACTTCCGACATGGACAGCAGATCGAGCAACGCCTGGGTGGGATGCTCGTGTGCACCGTCGCCGGCGTTGATAATCACCGCATTGACACAGCGCGTCAGGAATTGCGGAGCGCCGGGAGACTGATGTCGCACGACCACCATATCGATCTTCATCGCCTCGATGTTCTGGGCGGTGTCTTTCAGGGTCTCTCCCTTGCTTACCGACGAGGAAGAGACCGCAAAATTGACCGTATCGGCAGAAAGGCGTTTTTCGGCCAGCTCGAACGAGATGCGTGTCCTCGTGGAAGATTCGAAAAACAGGTTGACAACCGTGACGCCTCTCAGGGTCGGTACGCGTTTGATCGGTCGATCGAGTATGGATTTGAACCGCCGTGCAGTTTCGAGTATGAGCTCGATTTCGTCGGCAGAATACGTGGCTAAACCCAGCAGATGCCGGTGTTGTAGCGCCGTCATCCGGTTCCTCCGGTGGCTTCTGTTGATGGAGATCTGGTGTAGATACGGTGGTCACCGCATGGATGGTGATCGCCCGCAGGTGCGCTGATCGATCTTGCCGCTACGTGGACCATGCGCAGTTATTGCCTAGTTCGCGTCCTGGGTGTCCGGCGTTTGGACGAGCCAAACGCCATCTTCTCCGTCTATTTCCGATACCCAGAGTCGTACCTCTTCGCCCGGCGTGGTAGGCACGGCTCTACCCACAAAATCCGGACAGATGGGAAGCTCTCGATGTCCGCGGTCGATAATCGCCAGAAACTTCACCGATTTCGGCCGGCCCACATCCATCAGCGCGTCGAGTGCCGCCCGGCCGGTACGCCCGGTGTACAAAACGTCGTCCACAAGCACCAGGCGCCGGTCGTAAATATCGAAAGGGATGTCGGTAACCTTGACGACCGGCTGTTGCAGGCGGCGGTGGACGTCGTCTCTGTACAGGGTCACATCCAGAACACCGAAAGGAAGTTTCACGCCTTCGATATCCAGGATCTTGTCCCGCAGCCTGCGTGCGAGATACACGCCGCGCGTCTGCATGCCGATCAAGCCAAGACGATCCGTCGCCCGGGCTTCGGGATCCAGATGCTCGACGATCTGCCGGGCCATACGGTTGAGGGTCCGGTCGAGATCATCCGCATCCATCAGTTGCGCCTTGATGATTTTTTCCGCGGACATGGCGCAAAACTACGACATCGACGGCATACAAGACACGCAGCTTTACACGCTTTCCCTATAAAGCCGGCGGAACCTGGCGACCAACGGCAGTTCTAATGCAATTCAGTTTTCTATCATGGCCGGGCGTACCGAATGTCCACATCCACTCCCACACGATTTCTGGATCCCCGTGCAGTTTCCCAACTCAAAACCATGGAGTTGCGGGCGCGGTTGATTGTGGAGGGTTTTATCACCGGTCTGCACAAGAGTCCTTACCACGGATTTTCGGTTGAATTCGCCGAACACCGACCATACAATCCCGGCGACGAGCTCAAACACGTCGACTGGCGCGTGTATGCAAAGACGGATCGGTTCTTCCTTAAACAATACGAGGAGGAAACAAACCTCCGGCACTATGTCTTGCTGGATACATCCAGTTCGATGCGTTACCGTCGCGCCGAATCGGTCTCCAAACTTGAATACGCATCCTATCTAGCCGCCTCGCTTCATTATCTGATGCACAAACAGCGGGACGCTACCGGACTGGTCGCTTTCGACGAGACCCTGCACACTTTGATGCCGCCGAAGAGCGCCCACGGCTACCTAAGACGTCTACTTGTCGAACTCGAGCGCCTGAACGAGTCACCAGACGAAACGCGACGGACAACCTCCGCCGCTTCCACATTGCACGAGATCGCCGAACGTATCGCACGGAGATCGCTGATCGTGCTCATGACCGATTTGTTCGAAAACGTATCCGGGCACGACGAACTGTTGAGATCGCTCAAGCATCTCCGCCACAGAAAGCACGAAGTATTGGTCTTTCACATCCTGGAGGAGGATACCGAGCGACGCTTCAAATTCCCGGATGTGCCGATGGTCTTTCGGGATATGGAGACCGGGGAGGAAATGACGGTGCAGCCGGCACAGATCAAAGAAGACTATACAGCCGCGGTGGATCTGTTTCGAGACCGGTTCAAACGCGGATGTCTGGAGTACAATATCGATTTCGTAGAACTCGACACGGCTGTTCCATACGACAAGGCATTGCTGGCCTACCTGAACAAGCGCAAGCGGCTTGCCTGATCTCAATCAGACTTCGATGATACGCCTCCCGTTTTTTCTGCTGATATCACTCACACTGCCTGCCGCAGCGACCGCCCAACACGAACCGACCGATCTGCTCGTCGCCGACACCCCTACGCCGACGGTTTTCGGCGATCCGGATCTCGTGCAACAGTACCAGGCAACGATCTCGCGGCAGGACCTTGCCGCGCACCTCTACTTTTTCGCCTCGGACTTCTTTGAAGGACGCGAAACGACCACGCGTGGCCAGAAAATGGCCGCCCAGTATCTCGCATCGCAATATCGGAAAATTGGCGTTCTGCCGAAGGGAACCGGAGGGACGGGTGAACCCGATGATCCGGACCGCTATTTGCAGCCCTTTCCCCTTTATGAATCGAAGTTTCGCTCGGCCTCACTCGCGGTTAGCGGTCCGGAAGGGACGGTTGCCCTGCTGGAAATGGCGGAAGCTTTCATGGAAGCCGTGAATGACG
>CAZIIP010000472.1:0-2704 GCA_964539455.1 uncultured Rhodothermales bacterium | reverse complement strand
AAAAAAGGAGGCTGCGGAAAAGTCGGCCGGCACCCTGATCTCCATCGATTCGATGTCTCTGCCGGGAAATACGGTGGTACGGCGCAGAGCGCCTGCCATCTCGCACTCGAGTCCCATCATCCGCTCGGTATGATCCCTCGAGACGGATCGTTCGACGACCGTTGTTGGTCCGTCGGCCTGAAGGCCGGCCAACAGGATGCACGATTTCACTTGAGCGGATGCAACCGGTAACGCATAGGTGATGCCGTGGAGCATTTCAACCGGTGAGATACGTACCGGTGGATGGCCGTCGTCGAGTGCAATGCGCCCGCCCATCAGGCGGAGCGGCTTCGCGATCCGCTCCATCGGGCGGCGGCCAAGCGATGCGTCTCCCACGAGAACGCTGGGAAACCGAGCACCTGCCAGCACACCGGACATGAGCCGCATGGTCGTGCCGGAATTACCGCAATCGAGTGCCTTCGAAGGCGCATGCAACCCGGAGATAGCCGTACCTTCAATTTCAACCCTGTCGCGACAAACGGAAACCGGCACCCCAAGGGACTTCAATACGGATAGCGTCGATTGGGGATCGAGGGCATTCGAATAATTGCCGATCACTGATCTCCCGTTCGCAAGCGCTGCAAGAATTGCGGCCCGGTGACTGATCGACTTGTCCGCCGGTAGCCATGGTGATCCGCAAAGCCGTTTCACACTTTCGACGATCTTATTCATCGGCGGCTCCAATTTCCCGCTCCGCGCTTTCCAGCAATGCCATACGTTCCGGGAAAGGAAGGAAGGCATGTCTGAAGCCGTTGCGCACGATCTGTTGCAACTCTTCGACCGAAAGACCCATCTTCCGATGCGCCCGATAGAGCTCTTCCGTGAGAGATGTCCGGCTAAAGAGCCGGTTGTCGGTACTGATGGAGACCGGAATTCCCGCTCTTACGTACTCCGGCAGCGGATGGCTGGAGAAATCCTCTACCACTCCTGTCTGGACGTTGCTCGTAGGACAGATCTCCAACAGAATTCGCCGATCCCGTACATACCGGAGTAATTCCGGATCCAGACCGAGCGAGGTTCCGTGTCCGATGCGTTCTGCACCACAGCGCGTGGTGGCCTCGCGGATGGAATCAGGGCCACAGGATTCGCCCGCATGCGCCGTGATGTGGAGCAGATGGGTCCGTGCATAGTCAAATGCCGCCTTGTGTTTGCTTGCCGGGTTTCCTGTTTCGTTCGATGCAAGATCGAACGCCACGACGCCGCGGTGCCGGTTGCTCGCGGCCAGTTTCGCCATCTCGAGAGATTCGGAGACACTTCGATCCCGCACGGCGCTGATAATAAGCCGGATGATAATGGGGAAATCACGCTCTGCGCGTCTCATACCTTCGACGACCGCATCGTTTACCTCAGCGGGAGTCAGGCCGTCCTGCACATGCAACAGCGGACAGTAGCGGATCTCCAGATATCGCACATTTTCCTGTGCGTTATCCTCCGCCAGTTCGTATACGGCTCTCGAAAGTGCCGCTCCGGATTGGAGTAAGGGTAGTGAGTAGCGGAACCAGGCCAGATAGGCGGCCAGGGAGTTGCTCTGATCCACACGCTCGAGCTCCTCTTGGAGTGCCATTTCTTCGTCGAAAGGCAGAACATGGCGTTTCCCCTCCTTTTCGGCAATGTCGAGCAATGTGCGAAGGCGGACGGACCCGTCGAGATGACAGTGCAGCTCCGCTTTCGGCCAGGAATGAATTTGATCTCGTATCACTGAGAGAACCGCTTCGCCCAACAGGCGGATCGCAACGCCGGAACAGGCACTAAGGTTTCTGGCTTGTCACGACATCGAAGTTCCGCGGTATCCGGCATTGATGACCGGCACGATTGCGGCATCGAAGTTCCGCGGTATCCGGCATTGATGACCGGCACGATTGCGGCAAGATACGGGTTGTGCACGCGCTTGCCCTGTTTCTCCGGTGAGCGTCGTTTCATTTCAGACCGTGTCGCCAGGTCCAGGATACGGCTTCCGCTCTTGATGAGAGGTTGAGTTTCTCGTAGATATTGTTGAGGTGCTTCTTGACGGTACTCGGAACGACGAACAACCGGTCCGCAATCTGGCTGTTGCTGAGTCCTTCCGCAAGCAGCAAAAGTACCTCTCGCTCCCGCCTGGACAGGAGAGAGACTTCAGGCTCGACCTCCTGCTGCACCGTGGTCTTTTTGATCAGGGCAGATGTTGCGCGACGGCTGAGCCAGCCGGTTTCTCCGGCCGCAATGCCCCGGATGGCGTCCACCACCCGATCGACCGACTCTTCTTTCGTCAAATAGCCGGCGGCACCGAGTTCGATCAGCTTGATTACGTACTGCTCGTTGTCGTATCCGCTCAACACCAGAATTTTCGTTGCGGATGATGCCTCCGACAGGGCCTCGGCAACCTCGATACCGCTCATTTCCGGCAATTCCATGTCCAGGACGAGAACATCCGGGTTCAGCGATTGCGTTTTTTCGAGAGCCTCAGGTCCGGACGCGGCTTCGTCTACGAGATCGATATCCGTTTCGAGAGCCAATCGATTTCGTATTCCCTCGCGAATGAGCGGGTGATCGTCCGCCAGCAGTACGCGAATATTGTCCTCACTCATGACGCTTGCTCATTTCTGTTCAGCGGTCCGGTTCTCCAAGGTTCGCTATCGTCTGCCGCACGTCCATGTCGCCGTCAGCGGCACCATCTTCGTCCGGCACC
>CAZIIP010000471.1:0-2711 GCA_964539455.1 uncultured Rhodothermales bacterium | reverse complement strand
GCCTTTTCATTGATGCGTGAAGGGTGCAGTGGGCTAGAAGTCCATACCGCCGCCCATGCCGCCTCCCATACCGGCTGCACCGCCGCCCGGCATGCCGCCACCGGAGTCTTTCTCCGGTAGTTCGGCCACTACCGCTTCGGTCGTGAGCAACAGGCTGGCGACGGATGCAGCGTTTTCGAGCGCGGTACGGGCCACTTTGGTCGGATCGATAACACCTTCCTTGATGAGTTCCCCGTAGGTTTCGGTCGTAGCGTTGAATCCGTAGTCGTCTTTGCCTTCGGCGACGTTGTGGACCACAATAGATCCTTCCACCCCGGCATTCAGCACGATTTGGCGGAGGGGCTCTTCAAGCGCACGCTTGACGATAGCCACTCCGATCGACTGGTCTTCGTTTTCGACCTCGACGGAATCGAGCGCCTCGACGCAGCGAATGAACGCAACACCGCCGCCGGGAACGACACCTTCTTCAACCGCCGCACGTGTAGCATGGAGGGCATCCTCAACACGGGCCTTCTTCTCCTTCATCTCTATTTCGGTCGCTGCGCCGATCTTCAGAACGGCGACGCCACCTGCCAACTTCGCCAGACGCTCCTGGAGCTTCTCACGGTCGTAGTCGGAAGTAGTTGTCTCGGTCTGCTGCTTGATCTGGTTGATCCGCGCCTGAATCATGTCATCTTCACCGGCACCGTCCACGATTGTCGTGGTGTCTTTGTCGATCACGATCCGCTTCGCACGTCCCAGTGTGTCGAGCGTAGCATTTTCCAGGCGGTAGCCCTTTTCCTCGGAGATCACCGTACCACCCGTGAGGATGGCGATATCCTCGAGCATGGCTTTCCGGCGGTCACCAAAGCCCGGTGCTTTTACCGCAGCGCCCTTGATGGTGCCGCGAAGCTTGTTGACTACGAGCGTTGCCAATGCCTCGCCTTCGATGTCTTCGGCGATGATCAGGAGCGGTGAACCCATCTGCGCCGTTTTCTCCAGGATGGGGAGCAGGTCCTTCATGGCGCTGATCTTCTTGTCGTGAATCAGCACGTAGGCATCCTCGAGCGCGACCTCCATGTTGTCCGGATCGGTAACGAAGTAGGGGGAGAGGTAACCGCGATCGAACTGCATCCCTTCGACCACATCCAGTACGGATTCGGTCCCGCGGGCTTCCTCGACCGTAATCACGCCATCCTTGCCGACTTTCTCCATCGCATTGGCGATGTCTTCACCAATCGAGGGATCGTTGTTGGCCGAGATGGTCGCAACCTGTGCGATTTCGTTTCGGTCCTGGATCTCTTTGCTTTGCTTTCGAAGGCCGGCGACGACGGCCTTCACCGCCATGTCGATGCCCCGCTTGAGGTCCATGGGATTGGCACCGGCTGTGACGTTCTTCAAACCGGCCGCCATGATCGCCTGAGCGAGCACCGTGGCCGTGGTCGTCCCGTCACCGGCTACGTCAGAAGTCTTGGAAGCGACTTCCTTGACCATCTGGGCGCCGACGTTCTCGATCTTGTCTTCGAGTTCGATTTCCTTCGCTACGGTAACACCGTCTTTGGTAACCGTCGGACCACCGAACTTCTTCTCGAGAATGACATTGCGGCCTTTGGGGCCAAGCGTCACCTTGACTGCATTTGCGAGCGCGTCAACACCGCGTTTCAGATGATCGCGGGCATCCGCATTGAATACAATTTCTTTTGCCATGATATTCTAAACCAAGTGTAGGTTTAATAGATGCGCAGTTATGATCGGTCTCAGGACATTAGTCGGCTACGATCCCGAGGATGTCGGATTCGCGCATGATGAGCATATCCTCGTTGTCGATCGTAATTTCCGTGCCGGCATACTTGCCGTAGAGCACGACGTCGTCGGCTTTCACCGACATATCAATTTTGTTGCCGTTCTCGACCTTGCCGGGTCCTACGGCTACAACGATACCACGTTGGGGTTTTTCTTTGGCGGTATCAGGAATAAACAATCCGCCTTGCGTCTTTTCTTCCGCTTCCTGCGGCTTGATCACGACGCGGTCCGCTAGGGGCGTAATGGAGGCCATGATGATGGATGGTTTTGTTGAACGAAAAATGTGAGCATGACATACATAAAGGATGTCTGCTATTAGCACTCTCACCGAGCGAGTGCTAATAGCAAATGCACGCATTTCTGTTCCCGCCTGGAATTGTGAAAAAATTGTAAATGCAGCGGGTTGTCACCGTGCCCCATATCCATCTATCTTCCCGACCCGTATTGAGACCTGAATCCGTGACCGTCGATGTCCATCTGATCTTGTCCCCGAGAATATCAAACCGCTTGACGCCCGCGAAAATCGGGTGGTTGACCGTGGTCGGCATACTACTGCTGGCACCGCTCGCCACACCCTTCGTGCCGTCCGGGACGGCAGCGATTATTCACATGGTATACGGTTCGGCCTGTCACCAGTTGCCGGATCGAACGTTTGCGGTTGGCGGCGTCGCTTTTGCGGTTTGTCAACGGTGTCTGGGCATCTACGTCGGTGTTTTCGTCGGTACACTGCTTTCCCTCGTATTCCCGGAGAGGGAAAGAGCACATAGAAGATGGGGTGCTCCCGCGATCGTCGTTGCAGTCCTCTTGCTCGGGCTAGAGTGGACGGCAGGTTTCGTCGGAATTGGTCTGTCGGACGGCATCTCGCGGCTTGTTACCGGAGCACTCTTCGGCATCGTTGCCGGAATCTTCCTTGGAGATGCAATTGCGGA
>CAZIIP010000470.1:0-2716 GCA_964539455.1 uncultured Rhodothermales bacterium | reverse complement strand
TGCATTGCGCCTGGAAGAGGGTTCCTACATCGAAACCTCCAACCGGCTCGGTTACGAATTCAGCGACGCACGGGAGGATTCGGAAGAATACTTCCTGGAACATGAAGCCCCGGCCGACACATCCGAAACCGATCAACCGTCCGATCTGCCGCCGGGCTTCGAGGTCGAAGAAGAACCCGAGACGGATCTTCCGCCAGGATTTATTAATAACTAAGAGGCTGTAACTAGAAGACTGTCGGCCTTTCGGCGTAAGTTGCTTATTTACAGCAAATATGTCACAACGCTAATCGCACTCAAGTTCCTTAATAACAAAGGGGCTATTTTTCAAGTCCGACAAGCTCCTGGGCGCTCTATTCAAGAATCCGGCACCGGTCGCCGCGTTCAGGGCGTTCGGGGTTTGACATCCGCCGCCGCGCTCAGGGTGTTCGGTAGTTTGACGCTCGTCGCTGCGTTCGGGGGGTCGGCGCCCGTCGATCTACATCGGGACAGGCTTTCGCCGCGTTCAGGGCGTTTGGGTGACCTCCCAAGCATTTTAAGCGGACCGGGGAATCCCGAATTTCCAAATGTCTCGAGCGAAGTGAGGGACGCCGAATTATCCAAATTCCCGAATGACTGTTTATGAAACAATAATGCAAAAAAGTTCGGTTGCACCCCAATTAATTATTAATAATCAAATTGTTCACGTAGTTATTTCTTTAACCACCAGCCCGTCCCTCGTCGCAGGCCCCATGCCTAGTGCGGCCGCATGATCGAAGGTCGGCTGGGCCATCGCGACTTCAAAACCTTCGTAGTACTGTGCCAGGACCTCCGCAGCTACCACGTCTGCAGCCAGCGCATTCCCGCTGATGATTACGCGGTTGGGTTCGACGAGCACCCCGCCACGGTTCAGGTGGTGGGACTTTCCGAGCGCCTGACGGGCATCGATGATCGTCAATTCCGGATTGACGGCACTGGCGATTTCAGCGACGGATAGCCGTGACATCAGCAGCCTGGTTTCCGCATCGTCATTCGAATACGGCTCGTCCCTCCTGTGCATGATGCGGCGTGTTAGCGCATCGATTTGTCCCATTGTATTCTTTAGCGCACAAGTAAACTGCACATAATCGTGCTGTTTGAGTGTGGGCATGTTGACGATGAAGGGAATCTGGTAGCATGCATCGATCACACCGACTCTCGGGACGGCCCTCCATCGCAAATCCTGGACGCTTTTTGCGCCGTTATCATAAAAATCGTCACATTTAAAGCCCCCTCTTTCCGCCTTTTCAGGCAATCCGTAGTAGGAGAAAGCGGCGGTCTTTCGGACCACATTCCAGCTGGAGGCCCATTCTGCGACCGAGATGTCGCTGAAACCCTCTTTCTGCAGCATCTCAATTGTCGTCAGCACCGTCGTGTCCGGCGTCGTAACGGGGTACGGACTCGGAGCGACATAATTCGGCTTGACATGAACCGCGTGCCCCGTTCCGAATGGCTTAAATCCGCCGAGGAGTTCCATTCCTTTCGCCGCCATCTCAGGATACGATTTGCCGTGCACCACGACGACGATCGGTTTGCCGTTTTCCACAAACGGATTCGGCAAGCGCTTGCGAGGCGGTAGCCCGTCATCAAATCCTCCGCTTGTCCGCATGGTCCACGCGCCGATTGCACACAAACCTGCTGATTGTCCGATAAATGAGCGACGTGACAGCTTTCTGCTCATAGCTCCCCTGATGTTGGTATTAATGTGCTATCTGATTTTCTGCGACGGAAAACAGTTTCGTTACGATTTCTTTCGAGGATGATCGAAAAATGATGACAATTATATTTTCGAAGTAATCTATTCCATAATAACGATCGCGGTTATCCTTGAATAAGCTGGAATTGTCCGATATTCTTTCATATCTGGATGAAAAAATGTCAGGCAAGAAGTTGTATTTATTTTCTGCTTTGTCCAGATCGTCATACCGCACGAGCAAAAGCCGAGCTGTCTGATTATCACGCGCATAGGCGGCAAATGCGGCTTCGGCGTTGGTCCCGTCGATTTCGAGTACATTCCGCTGATCCAGATATAGCACCGTGTTTAATCCCAGATAACCGGAGAGATATCCTTCGCTTCTTGCGACCCTGTTGGCCTCGGGGAGGAGGTCCAGTATGCCGGGACGAGCGCCCTGTCCGTCGATGTTCCGAGCGATGGCTTCCGCAAACGCATTCAGCGTACGGTGGGCCTCCTCGGTGGCAAGAACTCCCGTGATCGTGACACAGTAGCGATCCTTCCAGAATGTGGCGCGATAATCAAAAAGACTGCGGTCCTCGCCGAACGCCAATGGTGGGTCGTCCGCCTGGTGCGGGACGGAGTAGATCCCGAAGGCTGCTGCCGGTGAGGACATCTCGTATATGTCCACCGTGAGGTAGTCGGAGTCTCTGACGTAATCCTGGGTAACCGTACGCGCAAATCCGTATTCATAATAGATCTCGGCGCCACCGTTGATGTATTCAAAGAGTTCCTCTCCGTTGAATACCAGCGGATCGCCGGCCTTTTTCCAGGGAGCGACTTCCCCCTCCCGAGGCAGCAACCGAACGGTTGCAGAGTCGGCCGGAGTGAACGGATTACCCGGAAGCGACGCCTGCACATGGGCCGGCGCGTCGGCAAAACACCGGACGGCAGGCGTGAGACATGCGACGAGGCACACGGTTGCCCTGAATTGTCGCAGCAATGAAGGCCTTCGAATCATGAAACGGG
>CAZIIP010000469.1:0-2731 GCA_964539455.1 uncultured Rhodothermales bacterium | reverse complement strand
ATGTTGTACATCCAAGCATTGAAAGCCATCATGCTGGTGAACGCCGGCGAGGTGAAGATGCGGTGCGACCGCTCCATGTGGCCCAGGTCGAACCACACGCCCAGGAAGGCAGGAACGATTGCGGCGATGCTCAACACGATGACCGTCCGCAGCACGCGCCGGCTGCGGAAACCGGGCAGGTCGAGGATGTAGCCGCCGGCTCCGATGACGAACGCGCCGCCGGCAATGCCCACGCCGTGGAAGTACAGCGCCACCCACAATCCCCACGGCACATAGGACCCATACCCCGCCGGCAGATGGCCCTGGGTGAATCGCTGGTAGACGCCCACCGCCCCCAGCGCCAAAAAGGCCAGCCACAGCAACCACAAACCCAGGCGAACGCCGCGCCCGCCCGCTACGGGCAGGTCCGGCGATCCCGGCGTCCTCGTCAGTGTTGTCATGGCGCGATGCTCCTGGTTCAGGCCTTCGCTAGTCGATGTAGAATACGCACGGCCGGGTGCCCTTGTGAGGCAGCAGCGTGTGGAGGTTGTTGCGGGCGATCAACTCGGTCACCAGCGCATCGGGGTCGTTGCGATCGCCGAAATACGTAGCCCGCCCGATGCATGTCGTCGCGCACATCGGCAACTCGCCGACCTCCAGGCGATGCAGGCAGAAGTGGCACTTACGGGCGTTGCCGACGGGCGATTGGTGGCCTTCGCGGCTCCAGTGCTTGGCGTACTCGTGGTTGGGTTGCTGTTCCCACACCGAAGCCCCTTCACCCAGCGTCGGGGGGCTGGCGGCCTCCCGGCCGCCGTCGGCATCGGTGTAGTACAGCCCAAAGTCGCTGGTCCGCGCTCCGTAGGGACAGGCCGTCAGGCAGTACCGGCAGCCGATGCACTTGTCGTAGTCGATTGTCACGATCCCGTCCGGCCGCTTCCACGTCGCCTTGACCGGGCAGACCGGCACGCACGGCGGCGCGTCGCACTGCATGCAGGGTCGCGGCGTGAACTTGATGCTGATGTTCGGAAACTCACCGCTCTCCTCGGTGACAACCGGCCGATACACCACGCCCGGCGGCAGCTTGTTTTCCGCGACGCAGCCGATCGTGCAGGCATGACAGCCGACACATTTGCGCTGGTCAATGATCATGACCCACCGCCGTTGCTCGACCGGTTTGGCCATTGCCCGCTTCAGGTCCCGCTGCATCCGAACCAGCAAGTCTTCGTCGCGACGGGACGTGATGTTGTTGAGTACGGGCAAACGCCGAATCGTGCCCTGTCCGGTGGGATCGGCCGGCGGCGGGGCAAGCCGGTCTCTGACCACCAGGGCCGCAGCACCGGCTACGCCGGCCCCAGCCAATGCCCCGGCTTTGGCAAATTCGCGTCGATTCATGCCCATAGTTTGATCTCCTTTGCCCTGCTGGATTATTGCGGTGATTTGTCCTCGCAGCTGCAACTGCCCAGACGGGTGCCGCGTTGCCGCTCGAACCTGGCCACATCGCGCAGTGTCTGGCGCTTAAGTTCATTCTCGATTCGCGATCGCTCCTTCTCCCAAAATTCGTGCGTCGGACACGCTCGCTGGTCCGAGCACTCCTCCAGGCCCAGCAGGCACGTTGGCAACCAGTCGCTACCCCCTACCGCCTCGGCGACTTCCATCAGTGTGATCTGTTCAGCCGGCTGCGCCAGTTGGAACCCACCCCGATAGCCGCGCTTGGCATGCACCAGACCGGACCCGGTCAAGGCGTGAAGCAGTTTCGAGAGGTAGGGCAGCGAGATGCCCGTGTTCTTGGAGATGTCCTTGGCCAGCATCCATCGATCCTGGCAGCATTCGAGGCAACTCAGGGCAAGGATCGCGTAGCCGGTGGTCTGCGAAAGGGCGAGCATGCACGGAATATATCATAAGATGACCTTCTAGTCAAGATAATACTTTACCTCTATATCATAAAAGGGCCGACAAGGACGAGGTGGCATGGAGCTGCCCCTTTTAGCGGACAGTTGTGCGCTTGGTGTTCTCAGTTGATTCGTGGTACCGGTTTTCGAATGTAAGAGGCGAGACTGTTCCGATCGAGCTATGCCGTCTTCGTACGTTGTAGAAGCCTTCGATGTAGTATAAAATGGCCATCCGTGCTTCGGTTTTGTTCTTGAACCAGTGCCTGTCGATGAGCTCCATTTCTAGTGTAGCAAAGAAGCTTACAGCCATCGCATTGTCATAACAATCCCCGACGCTTCCCGTCGATGGCCTCACGCCTGCTTGATCGCATCGGGCGCCGAAGGCAAAATTCAGGAGAATGACACCAAGCGAGCCGCCGAATTTCCGTACTTTCAGCGTGTAAGGTATGGTCGTGTCCCGGTGCTGGGTCGCGGAGCGACACTCATTGAACATTATTTCAACACGACAATTCCAGAAGCAGCTGCATAATTTCGCTGTTATGCCACAACCATTGTAGTAACAACTACATCCAGAGGAGACTATTCATGACACTAAACGCAAACCAAAGCGCTCTTTGCGAAGGGCACTCGTTCGATTTCTCGGGCCTGTCGGCACTGTTTATCAATTGCACGCTGAAGCCGAGCGGTCAGCTCTCGCACACGGATAAGCTGATGGAGGTATCCCACGCGATCATGGAGGCGAACGCTGTCACCGTGAAGAGAATCCGTGCGGTGGACTACGATTTACCTCCCGGCGTGTATCCCGATATGCGCGAGCATGGGTTCGAGCATGACGATTGGCCGGCGCTCTGCAAAGAGGTAAT
>CAZIIP010000468.1:0-2736 GCA_964539455.1 uncultured Rhodothermales bacterium | reverse complement strand
GCTTCTCCCTGCACCGGACATTTGTTTTCGCAGACGCCACACCCGTTGCAGCGATTTTCGAGTACAAACGGTCTGCGCATCCCGTCTACGACGCGAAACTCAATCGCATCGTAGGGGCACTGCTCGTCGCATATCAGACAGAGTTTGTCCTGCTCCCACACCAGACACCGGTCGTGCTTGAGTTCCGCCGTACCCATTTTGGCATGTTTACGCTCTTCCAGATCGAGCGGACGAATCGCTTCGGTCGGGCATACATTGCCACAGACGTTGCAGCGTTGCTCGCAAGGTGCATAACGCAGGTCGACCCGCGGGGTCCAGAGGCCCTCCCATCCGGCTTCCAGCAGTGAAGGCTGCAGTGTATTGGTCATGCAGGCTTTCATGCATTCGCCGCACCGGATGCAGCGGTCGAGGAACAGCTCTTCAGGCACTGCGCCCGGCGGCCGGATCAGATTGCCTGCCAGAAGCTCCCGGTCCGGCGTGACGCTCAACAGGAACCCGGTGGCGACACCTGCGCCCGCCGACGTTACAAATCCTCGTCGCGTGAGTCCCAGTTCCGGAGATGTAGCGGCCTTTTCCTCCTGTTTGTCCTGTGTTTTTATCCCAAAAGAGAACGACACGCCGTGTTGCGGGCAGTTTTGTTCACACAACCGGCAATGCAGGCATTCCTGAATGGCCGTTTCCCAGGAATCCGGTGAAATGGCGCCCGCGGGGCATTCCCGCATACACTTTCCGCAATCGAGACAGGCGGTGCTCACCGTCTTTTTGACCAGACCGAACCGGCCCAACAGACCCAGCATTGCACCGAGTGGACACACATTCCTGCACCAGAACCGCGGCTGAAGGGCGCCCAATGCCAAAATGCCTCCAAAAAACAGCAGGGTGACAAATGCCATGTAGTAGCTGGGCTGAAGAAACGAGGTACGGGCCAGCTCGAACATATTGAGCGTCTCGGCCAGTGGCCGAACGGCGTCCAGTCCCGCATTTACGGCAACGATCGACGCGGGATACAGGATGAATGCAAACACCCGCGTTACGATAGATAGCGGATCGAAGAAATGGATGGTCATTGCGCCGAACAGTGCCGACACCAGGACAAACGCCAGCACGTAGTATTTGAGCTTTTTCAGCGCTTCTTCGTTCAGCCATTCAGGCGTGGTCCGAGGGATCCTTCGCTTGCTCCGTTTCATCTTCCTTGACCAGACGAAGTGGTCGAAGAAGTCGATGATCGCGCCCATCGGACAGATATATCCACAAAAAGCCCTGCCCATTACGAGCGAAAAAGCAATGAGCAAAAGGGACCACAGCATGCCCACAATGATGGTTTGTGATGCCAGCATGGCTGTAGCGGCAATCAAGGGATCAATGCGAAAGAACAGATCGACCGGCAACCATGGAATCAGAGGGTAAGCCGCCAGTAGAAAGAGGACAACGAAAAGCAGAAAGCTCGCTATCTGTATGCCTCGGCGCATGGATTTGAAGGTTTGCGGTGGACCTGATTCAGACCTCCATCTCCTTGATACGTAGCACGGACGGGTCTATTTCACCGAGACCCATCGCGGCGGCAGCCTTGATGTACTTGACGTTTGCACCGGTAAATTCCTGGCCATACCACTTGGCCAATGGAACGGTGTAGGAGTCTGCTGCGACCGGATCGGTGGCGGCGATAATGGTGTCGAGTGTGACAACTTTCCCGGGACCGTTCGGTCCTGCGGTTGTCAGGGCACGGGTGGCATCGACGATCGTCAAAGCGGGACGCAGAACGGTTGCCAGATCGGCAATGGCCTGGTTCAGATCTACAAATTGGTGGAAGTACTCTCTGTCCCAGATGAGGCCCATCATACCCTTGAGACCGAAACTGACACCCGTGGCGTTGTGCGATTTTGCTACGGGCAGGCTGATCAACGTGTCGGCATCGAGTGCATCGCGGGCAATTTCCACCTCTTTGAGTTGTTTTCCTTCCGGTACCGAGACCTTGCGATAGAATTTCTGTTCGCTTATCGCGTACACCGAAACCCTTTCCATGCCGTCGAGCACCGCTTCAATGCCGGATCTTCGGAGACAAACGGCGGGACGTCTGAGTGGCTGATCGATCACGACTACCCGTCCGGCGCCGGCATCGAGACAAAGCTGGGCTACTGCACGAACGACACCGGGATCGGTGGTAGATCCCCACTCCGGTGGATTCGGAAAGGACATATTCGGTTTCAAAACGACCTTGTCGCCCTGTTTGACGAAACGGCCCATACCTCCAAGGGTCTCGACCACCGCTTTCACGGCAGGTACTTGTGCTCCCCGGGCTACCGCGATGTCGTAACCTGTCTGTGGCCCTGCAGCCGGCCGTAAACCGAGACCGGTCGCCATGGACAAAACTGCTCCGGTTCCGGTCGTGCGGGCGATAAAGTCGCGTCTGTTCATGGGTCCTGATTGTTGGTATGGATAACGTTGTTCTACTGTTCTGATTGGTCGGAAGACAAAATGGCTCCCAATGGCTGCGCTTCAACGAGCGGGATCCGATGGCCCCCGTTGAAGATGCCTGCACCGCTCTCCCTTGATCTGTGGACGTGGTCGCAGTGCTCCATTACTCCTTGGTTAAGTGTACGCGGTACCGCACGAGGAATCAATTCAAGATTCAACGAAAGATTGGTTTAGATAGAAGCGTGGAGGCTACGGCAGCAGGGAATTTCAGGATAATACCAGGAGCTATACCAGTCGTCTCAAGATCGCCTTGAAGCGTGG
>CAZIIP010000467.1:0-2753 GCA_964539455.1 uncultured Rhodothermales bacterium | reverse complement strand
GGTGACGACGGACGGCAGCGAGGCGGCCGAACGGCTGCGCATGTTTCGTGTGCACGGTATGACCCGCGAGCGCGGCCGCTTGATGCGGAATGAAACCGCCGATTGGTACTACGAGCAGCAATTCCTCGGTATGAACTACAAGCTTAGTGAGCCCCATGCCGCACTCGGACTGAGCCAGCTACAAAAACTGAAGCGCTTTAACGGAAAAAGACAACGCATTGCGGGCATGTATCGGGAGCGACTCGCGCCGCTTCCCCTTGTCTTGCCTCCCGCGAGATGTGACGCCACACATGTGTATCACCTCTTTGTGATCCGTATCGCTTCTGAAGCGCCTTGTACGAGAGACGAACTCTTCCGCCGGTTGCGGGATCAGGGGATTGGTGTGCAGTTGCACTACGTCCCGGTTCCGGAGCATCCTTACTACAAGAAGATGGGCTACGATCTTACCGGTCTGGACGCAACGTCTGCCTACTACGCGGATGCTCTCAGCATTCCCGTGCATCCGGCAATGGAGGACGCCGACGTCGACCGGGTCGTGAAGGCACTTGAACGGCACCTGGGCAATTGATTTTGCGAAGAGGTTTCTGTGGGAAAATCTATCGATCGACTTCTGGATAGCGAAAATCCCGGCATCTACCGGGTCGCAACTTCGGGCGAGGGTCCGGAGGGCACGTTGCCGGTGACGGACAAAATGCTTCGTCACGGGTCGAGCGGAGACATTTTCGGGTGGACGCAGAACGCCGGAATGGGTTGGGCACCACAAGAATTGGGAGCACCGGAGGTACTGATACTGAGTACGCTGGGGGGAATGCGGGCGGAATCCGGCGATCCGATCGCGCTTGGTTATCACACCGGTCATTGGGAGGTCGGGCTGCTCGTCAGGGCAGCCGCGGAGAGCGTCAAACGCGAAGGTGGCATTCCGTTTGCCGCCTATTGCTCCGATCCATGTGACGGTCGGACCCAGGGCACGCCGGGTATGTTCGACAGCCTGGCCTACAGAAATGATGCCGCGATCGTTCTGAGACGACAGATCAGATCGCTGCCCACACGTGCCGGCGTAATCGGTGTGGCGACGTGTGACAAGGGTTTGCCTGCAATGATGATGGCTCTGGCCGGCGCGGGCGATTTGCCCGGAATTCTTGTGCCTGGCGGCGTAACGCTTCCGGCGGCCGGAGGTGAGGATGCGGGGACCGCGCAATCGATCGGCGCACGGTACGCGCACGATTTGTTGACACTGGACGAGGCGGCGGCGGTGGGTTGCAACGTCTGCGGCAGCTCCGGAGGTGGGTGTCAGTTTTTGGGAACGGCGGCTACCGCTCAGGTTGTGGGAGAGGCACTGGGACTGTCATTGCCGCATGCGGCACTTGCGCCTTCGGGATCGGAGGTCTGGCGCGATTGTGCGGCACGTTCCGCCGGAGCGGTGTTGCGGCAGGCCGCGCATGACGAAACCCTTTCATCGGTCATGTCGGTGGCTGCACTTGAAAACGCCATGGTCGTTCATGCGGCCTTCGGCGGCTCCACCAACCTGCTTATCCATCTGCCGGCGATCGCCCATGCAGCAGGTCTGAAGCGTCCGACGGTGGAAGACTGGAAGCGCGTCAACAACCAGACGCCGCGGCTCGTCAGCGTACTGCCCAACGGCCCGGTGATGCACCCCACGGTTCGCGTTTTCCTGGCGGGAGGCGTCCCCGAGGTCATGCTGCATCTGCGCACTTTGGGACTGTTGAAATCCTCGGCGCGCACCGCCTCCGGCCTGACGGTCGGCGAGCAACTGGACTGGTGGAAAGCGTCCGAACGCCGTGTCCGTTTCAAGGAGCGACTCAGGGAATTGGACGGCATTTCCGCCGACGAGGTGATCTTCAGTCCTGAAAAAGCCCGAAATGCCGGACTCTCACGCACGCTGGTATTTCCGGTGGGCAACATTGCGCCACAAGGCAGTGTTGTGAAAGCCACCGCGATCGATCCATCGGTATGCGATGCGTCCGGACTCTATGAACTGAAGGGCACGGCACGCGTGTTTGCTTCGGAGAAATCCGCGATTTCTGCGATCAAATCGCGTGGGGCCGGTGCGGTATCTCCCGGAGACGTGCTTGTCATGGCCGGCGTCGGGCCGATGGGTACGGGAATGGAGGAGACCTATCAGGTGACCGCTGCGCTCAAGCATCTGCCGTGGGGGAAACACGTAGCCGTCATAACGGATGCGCGGTTTTCCGGCGTCTCTACGGGAGCGTGCATCGGACATGCCGGACCCGAGGCGCTGGCCGGCGGACCCATCGGCAAACTCCGGGACGGAGATATGATTCGCATCACCGTCGACCCCGCGCAGGGTGAGGGATCGGTCGATCTCGTAGGAGAGGATGGTGTGGAGAAGGGAGAACAATGGGGCCGCGAGGAATTGCAGCGAAGGTCCGATCGACCCGATTTATCTCCCCATGAAAAGCTTCCGGCCGATACCCGGCTCTGGGCCATATTGCAAGCCGCATCGGGAGGCATCTGGGGGGGATGCGTCTACGATATTGAAGCTATCGGGAAAGCAATGAACCGGGAGAAGTACGGAAGGGGCGCCAATTGAAGGAGGAGCAGCGCGCGACTATCTTAGCCGGCCCGCACGTTCATTTTACCAGCTGTTGTGGACTTCTCTCCGATCTGGATTCTTGTTACCGGCATCGCCACCGTGGTCGGGCTCATTTTGGGGCTCCGGCTGAACGCGTTTATCTCGCTCATCGCCGCAGCGCTGGTAGTCAGCTTCATGT
>CAZIIP010000466.1:0-2759 GCA_964539455.1 uncultured Rhodothermales bacterium | reverse complement strand
CCACTTCGACGACTTCTGCTGCAAATTCGGACAATGAAAGTGCGTCGGCCAGTGCCTCGGTTACCGGTCGAAACTGAATGCCGAGGTAACCCCGGGCGACCCGCCCTTCTTCGATCAACTGGTTGACGACGTTGTTCACGGTCGATATGGGGATGGAAAAGCCGATTCCCATATTGCCGCCACTGCGGCTTACGATTGCATTGTTAATGCCCACGAGCCGTCCCTGCAGGTTGACAAGCGGTCCACCGGAGTTTCCCGGGTTGATGGCCGCGTCGGTCTGGATCAGATTACCCAGAATTGCCTGTTCGCTGTTTCCAGCCCGCAGTCTGACGGCGCGACCCAACGCACTAACGATGCCTGCCGTTACGGTATTGCTCAATTCAATCGCCAGGGGAGAGCCGAAGGCGAGTACCCATTGGCCGACCCGAATGTCACTCTCATCTGCAAATCCGATATACGGCAGTTCCTCCTCCACCTCGATCTTGATGACGGCGAGGTCACTCAGTGGATCCGACCCGATCAATTCGGCATCATATCCACGTCCGTCGAACAGCTTGACTTCCAGTTCGTCCGCGCCGTCGACCACGTGGTGGTTCGTAATAATATAGCCGTTGGACCGGGCGATGACGCCGGAGCCGAGGCCCGACCGCACGTCTTCTCGCCACCGGTTATCTTCCTGTTCCGGCATCTGCTCATCGCGCGGCATACGCCGGAAAAAATCGAAGAAATCATACAGATCGTCGGCAACCGGTTGTCGGACCCGCGTTGCGCTCCGGATCTGAACGACCGTCGGATTCACGGCCTCGGCAACGGAGGCGAATGAATCCTGTACATTTTCGACAGAGGCGACAGGACCTGGAACGGTCACGGGCGCAACCGGCGACGCGTTACCGGCTGTTTCAAGGCGCGACGTGCCCAACAGGCTCGCACCGCCGCTGACAAAATACACCCCCGCGATAAAGGCCGGCACGGCCACCAAGGCAATAGATATGGTTCGCTTCATCACAGCACTCATGATATAATCAATGTTTCCTGGTTAACTCAAAAATCAGACCGACAACACGTGACACTTGTTACGGAGGTCACGGCTGTGAGATTCAGTCATACTTGCAGTGTTTACTATATGTACCGTATACAGAAAAAACCGTGCCAAATACCGCCCGATTGCGGGACACACGTTTTTGTACGGCAGCGAACGGTTATAAAACGGCGCCCAATAAGCAGAACTGAGCGCCATTTCAGATTACCGGATCAGTGTCCGGTCAACCCAGGGCGAACACAACAGGTAAACGTATCTGCGCGGTGATTATTGCCCGTCAGTTGCCGGGAATGCCCGGTTCGGTCATACTTCGCACGTCCAGCACGGCCGCCAACTCTGCGTCGGTAAGCAATCCCATCTCTCGAACGACGTCGGTAACCGCTTTTCGTTCGGCCGCCGCCCGTTTGGCCACTTCCGCCGCCTGGTCGTAGCCGATCTCCGCGTTCAATGCCGTAGCGATAGACGGATTCAGTTCGAGCAGTTCCCGGCAGCGTTCGCGGTTGGCCACGATTCCTTCCAGGCAGCGTGTGCGGAATGAATCGACCGCTCCGGCCAGAATCGAGATGCTCTCGAGCATGGCATGCGTCATAATCGGCATCATGACGTTCAGTTCGAAGTTTCCGTGCTGGCCGCAAATGGAGATGGTATGGGCGTTCCCCATTATTCGTGCAGCGACCATCATCAGCGCCTCGCTCATCACCGGATTCACCTTGCCCGGCATGATGGAAGACCCCGGTTGTATCGCGGGCAGGCTGATTTCATGAATGCCACTGGTCGGACCGCTGGATAGCCAGCGAATGTCGTTGGCTATTTTCAGACAACTGATCGCTACGGTATTCAACGCACCGGCTACCGAGACGTAGGCGTCCTTGGCGCCCTGTGCCTCGAAGTGGTTGGCCGCCTCGACAAAGGGAATGTCTGTTGCGTCCGCAATTCTCTCGATGATCCCGCCCGGAAATTCGGGATGCACATTGATGCCGGTGCCGGTCGCAGTTCCGCCCTGCGCCAGTTCGGACAATTCCTCGGATGCGCGTACTATGCGCTCGATTCCATGTGCGATCTGTGCGGCATAACCACCAAATTCCTGTCCCAGTCGCACTGGAGTTGCGTCCATCAAATGAGTACGCCCGCTTTTAACCACGTCGTCAAATGTCCGTGCCTTTTCCTCCAGCGCGTTCATGAAACGTGTGAGTGCCGGTATTAACTCCTCTTCGACCGCCAGGCGCGCCGCGACATGCATCGCGGAGGGGATGGTGTCGTTGGAGGATTGTGACATATTGACATGATCATTGGGATGCACCGTCTTTTCCCCTCGTTCTCCTCCCAACGCCTCTGTGGCGACATTCGAGATGACCTCGTTTGCATTCATATTGGTCGATGTGCCACTGCCGGTCTGGAAGATATCGATCACGAATTGGTCATCGAGCGCTCCGTCGGCAACTTGTTGCGCTGCTTCCTGGATGGCTTCGGAAAGACGGGGTTCCAGGAGTCCAAGCGCTTCGTTGGTCTGCGCAGCGCATTTCTTGATGAGCCCGAGTGCCTGAATGAAACGTCGCGGATATCGAAGCGAACTGATGGGAAAATTGTCGACGGCCCGCTGGGTTTGTGCGCCGTATAGTGCGTCTGAAGGAACGCTAATCTCGCCCATGGAATCCTTTTCTGTTCGGTACGACATGGTTCTGGTGTTGGATGAGTACTGCGTGTGACTTTATGTATTCAG
>CAZIIP010000465.1:0-2760 GCA_964539455.1 uncultured Rhodothermales bacterium | reverse complement strand
GCAAAGGTGGAGACCGGTCTCCAGGAGGCTTGGCTCCGCTACGAGGTAAACGGAAACGAGGTGCGCGGGTTGTGGCGCGCGGACGCCGAAAGCGAATGGACCGAGGCGGCGGTGTGCGCGTTTCCGGAGGACCTGGACGGACGATTCGCCATCTTCACCCAGTCGGGTCCGGAGGAAGAGGTACGCTGGGCAACGGTGAAAGGGGTGACAACGATCACTCAAGGCCTGGGAAAGCCGTAGGAGGCACCAAACCCGAGCGGGATCCCGAGCGCCCAGTAGAGCAGCAGGAACACAGACCACACCGCGATGAACACTACGGAGTACGGAAGCATCATGGAGGAGAGCGTTCCGATCCCTGTCTTCTTGACGTACCGCTGGCAGTAGACGACAACGAGCGGGAAATACGGCATCAACGGCGTGATGATGTTCGATGCCGAGTCACCGACGCGGTAGGCCGCCTGGGTAAGGTCGGGCGAGATCCCAACCTGCATGAGCACCGGCACAAAGATCGGTGCAAGGAGCGCCCACTTCGCGCTCGCCGAGCCGACAAAGAGGTTGACGAAAGCCGTCAGGAAGACAATACCGACGATCGTGACGCCGCCGGGGAGTCCGAGAGCCTGGAGTGCCGCCGCCCCCTTGACCGCAAGGAGTGCTCCGATGTTCGATGCTCCAAAGGCGTGCACAAAGAGTGCACAGAAGAAGGCCATCACCACGTAATAGCCCATTCCCTGCATCGCCTTGGTCATCGCATCGACCATGTCCTTCGAGCGCTTGAATACGCCCGCCACCACACCGTAGACCACCCCCGGGATCAGGAACAGCAGGAAGATCAGCGGCACAATCGACTGCATGATCGGGGCGGCGAATGAATTCAGCGATCCGGTCGGGTCGCGGAAAGGCGAGTCGGCCGGTAGGAGCGCCAGGATGAGGAGCACGAGACCGAGCACAAGGATCGCCGACGCCCACCGGAACGCCCTCTTTTCGCGGGGGGCAATGTGGTCCATCTCCGGGGCCTCCTCGGAATCGTCGTCGACGCGTGTCGCGGTGTTCAGGCGCGGCTCGATGATCCGGTCGGTGACGAACCAGCCGAGCGCGATGATGAGCAGGCTGGAGGTCGCCGTGAAGAAGTAATTGTTGAGCGGATTGACAAGGATCTCCGGAGCCACCAGCTGCGCCGCAGGTTGCGTGAATCCCTGGAGCAGGGGGTCGAGGGCCGATGGTACCGGGTTGGCGCTAAAGCCTCCCGAGACTCCGGCGAACGCCGCTGCGATCCCTGCGAGCGGGTGCCGGCCCGCAGCGTGGAAGATGATCCCTCCAAGCGGGATCACGAGGACATAGCCGGCATCGATTGCGCTGTGGCTGATGAGCCCGACCAGGATGACGACGGGGGTGAGAAGCATCGTCGAGGTCTTGCCCAGAAGAAGCTTGATACTCGTGTTGAAGAACCCAGCCTCATCGGCCACGCCTACACCGAGCATCGCTACGAGCACAACCCCGAGCGGAGCGAAACTCGTGAAGATGGTCACCATGTTGGAGAGGAATGTCACGAGCGCCGTTCCGGTCAGCAGATTAATCACGCGGATCGGCTCACCCGTGCGCGGGTCGATGTCGGCAAACTCGACCGAAGCGAGAAGTGCCGATAGCCCCCAGACGATGAAGAGCGAGACAAGGAACAACATTGCCGGGTCCGGCAGCTTGTTGCCTACGGTTTCGATCCAGCCAAGAATGCGGCTGACGAGACCGGGTCGGGGCGAGGACACTTCAGAGCCGGGCGATTCCATAGGTTCTCAAGGGTAAGGGAAGGTGCGGATGGAGCAGCGCGTAAGATAGACAGATATTTTCACCATGCCACAATGGTGGATACGAGCCCGGTTCGTCGCCTGCGTACCGCGAAGTTCGGCGCTGTCAGGTCCTCTTCTAGGCTTCGTTGGAGAAGAATCACATATCATCGGGCCATTCACGGCGACTATGAATCACCCGGAGAAGCTCCACTCGATTGCCCCGTATTCTGTACGGTATGACGTAAGGAAACTTCGCTACGACGAGTTCTCTGGTACCAGCCAGCCTTCCTGGACAGCCAATCATAGGACTTGACGCCACCAACTCAACTGACTCCAAGATGGTGCCGGCTACCCTTTCTGCTGCCTCCGGGTCGTCGTGTTCGATGTACGCGCGAATTGCGATCAAATCTGAGATGGCTGATTCCGTTCAGATCAGTTGCATTTCGGTGGTTCCGTCTCATCCGATTTCCCCCAGGTATTGAGCCAATCCTTAACCTCCGCATGCTCAGCGACCCGGCCCGACTCAGCATCAGAAAGGCCCTGTGCAACCGCTTCAAGGAACCGATTGCGTTCACGCATTTCTTCGAATGACGCCGGTGAAAGAACGACTGCAGCTGCGCGCCCATTCTGGGTTACAATCAGTGGATCATCCAGCGCTTTAAGAAAGCTGGCCGCCTTGGCTTTGAACTCACTCAAGGGGATAATACTGCGTTCAGCATGAATATCTTTCATAGCATACTAGATATGGACCATGATGCGGACTGATTATAGACTGCAAAAGATACGTATAAGATACCATTTATGGACTTGCTCGTTCCGCACGTCGTGCATCACACATGCGGAATCGTGACACGTTCGCCACCCTTCATGGCCGACGTGTGGGCACAGATGCCGGTCATGGTCCAGTTGGCGGCCCGCCGGGCATCGGCGGCTGATGGGCGATCTTCCAGAATAGCCCGAATAAACTCGTGTGCGAGGT
>CAZIIP010000464.1:0-2787 GCA_964539455.1 uncultured Rhodothermales bacterium | reverse complement strand
GGCGACTTCACGGGAGCCGCCAAGTTCGGCAACGGTAAACAGGCCCAGGATCGCGGCGTGCAGAATCCCCTCACCTGCAATATAGGCATCATGCACCCGCACCGTGAGTCCGGGCATCATCCTGACGCGGGCATCCCAGTCGAATCCCGGCCGGCGGGTGATGACTAGCTGATCGGATGTAAACGGTCGCCATTGATCCGTCGTGTCGCCCATGTTGAACGTGCCTTTGTGACGCACACGTACGCCGGCCACCATGGGCTGACCGTCTCTGAGCGCGGCACGGAAGTATGCTTGAACCGGGGCGGGCAATCCCTCGATCTCGCTAAGATCGACGCTCCGGGGTCGCACGGGTACGCGAGCGGCCTCCAGTCGGACACGCAATCCCCGCGTTCCCTGCGCCCATCGGTACGCGCCAAACGCGGCGACGGCCGCCGTAGCCGCGAGCGCTACCAGGAGGACAACGAGGATGATCATGGTCGCCATAAGCGTACTAGATGCCCTTGTCCTTGCACACATTATGCACATATGTGCCGTAAGACGTTCTTAATAAACACCGTAAGCTAACATGGCGTCGGCAACTTTTTTAAATCCGGCGATATTGGCCCCGCGTACGTAGTTGACTCGGTCGTTGCTCCTGCCATATTCGACACAGCGCGCGTGAATCTCCGACATGATCTTCTTGAGTCGGGAGTCGACTTCATCATGTGACCAACTGATGCGCATGGCATTCTGACTTAGCTCCAGGCCGCTGACGGCAACTCCGCCGGCATTCGAGGCTTTGCCCGGGGCGTGCAGGATGTTGCTGTCAGCTAACAACCGCGCTGCATCGGCAGTCACCGGCATGTTCGCGCCTTCGCAAACGGCCAGTACGCCGTTCTCGATGAGCGCGTTGGCATCTCCTTTCTGCAGCTCGTTCTGAGTCGCACAAGGCAACGCGATGTCACACTTGACCTGCCACGGACCTGCTCCTTCGTGAAATTCGACTCCCTCATGTTTTTCTGCGAACTCGGAAATACGGCCTTGTCGGTTCTGCTTCAAGTCTTTCACGCATTCGAGTTGCTCCTCCGTGAGTCCCTCCTTGATGTGAACAAAACCGTCGGAATCGCTTAGCGTCACAACGATCGCGCCCTTTTCTATTGCTTTTTCAGCAGCATGGAGTGCGACATTCCCACTGCCACTGATTGCGACGGATTTGCCTTCCAGTCCTTCATCGTGCTGGTTCAACATGTGCTCGCAAAAATAGACGCAACCGTAGCCGGTGGCCTCGGTGCGGACGGCACTGCCGCCGAACGAACATCCTTTGCCGGTCAACACGCCCGTCCAGCGATTTTGAAGCCGTATGTAGTGGCCGAACAGAAAACTGATCTCGCGCGCGCCTACCCCAATGTCACCAGCGGGTATATCGACATCTTCACCAATGTGGCGATACAGTTCAGTCATCAACGATTGACAGAACCGCATCACTTCGCGGTCACTTTTGCCCTTCGGGTTAAAATTCGAGCCGCCCTTGGCGCCACCCATGGGCAACCCGGTCAAGCTGTTTTTAAATATCTGCTCGAAACCGAGAAACTTGAGAATGCTTTGCGTCACCGTTGGATGAAAACGCAAGCCGCCTTTGTACGGGCCCAGCGCGTGGTTAAACTGCACACGCCAGGCGCGATTCGCCCGGATTTCTCCGTTGTCGGTCTCCCACGAAACGCGAAATGAGATGATACGATCCGGCTCGGTCACCCGTTCAAGAATCTGTGCTTCCCGGTAGCTTTCGTGATCGAGATACCAAGGCATCACCGACTCGGCGACCTCTTCCACGGCTTGATGGAATTCCACCTCGTGTGGATTCCGTTTTTTTAATCCCTTCAGGAAGTGCTCGATTTCCGATTGATGTGTTGACATTGGGTTTTGCCTCCTTGTTCATCTAACGGCTTGCCCCTCAGCGGCGCCATTGCACGACGTTCTTGCGGGGCAACTTAATCGCAAACACTGTGTGCCGCAAGCCGATCAAAGAGCGTCCGTCTGTAGGTGCTTGCTAGTCCGCAGGTTGACACAAACAGAATGTGATTAACACCGTGAGCCGCAACCTCGTGTACGCACTTTTAGAGTGCCTGATGCACGAGCTCATCCGTCTCGGCCGCCTCGGATTCATCTGTCCTGTAGTTGATGGCGACATGAGCGCCCTCGGATGCAAATCTTACGGCGATAGCCTGACCGAACGGCCTGCTCCACCTCGCCGGGTATGACATCTCTATTGAGGATCTCACGCGTTTTCGCGCGTGGGGCAGCAAGACACCGGGCCATCCGGAATTTGGCAAAACCACCGGCGTGGAGGTCACTACCGGTCCGCTGGGGCAGGGCTTCGCCCATGCCGTCGGGATGGCCATCGCCGAGAAAATGCCGGCGGCCAGATTCAATCGGCCGGAGCATGCCCTTATCGACCATTACACCTACGTGCTGGCGTCTGACGGAGACATGCAGGAGGGTATCACGGGCGAGGCGGCCGGGCTGGCCGGTACGCTCGGCCTTGGCAAACTGATCTGTCTCTACGACGACAACGGCATCCAGATTGAAGGCAGCACCGACATTGCATTCACCGAGGATGTCGGACGACGCTTTGAGGCGTACGGATGGCAGGTTATTGGTCCGATTGACGGACAGGCGATGCCCGAGATCGAATTTGCGCTTCACGAAGCCCGATCGGACCGGGAGCGACCCACGCTTATCGTTTGCAGAACGGTGATCGGCTTTGGCCGTACGCGTCGTATCGATGCCCAGTTGGGAAATCTTCGACCG
>CAZIIP010000463.1:465-2798 GCA_964539455.1 uncultured Rhodothermales bacterium | reverse complement strand
CGTTCTTTGAGGTGACACGCATCACGCACAGGCTGCAGGTGCTGCACGATGTGGGCCTTGGATATCTGGCACTGGGTCAGCCGGCCACGACACTTTCGGGCGGAGAAGCCCAACGGGTCAAACTTGCACTGCATCTGTCCTCCAGAGATGACGGACATACGCTCTACATGTTCGACGAGCCGACGACCGGACTGCACTTCGACGACATTAGAAAGTTGCTCGCCTCTTTCAACGCACTCGTCGAGCAGGGGAACAGCATTGTGGTGATTGAACACAACCTGGACGTGATGAAGAGTTCAGACTGGATCATAGACCTCGGTCCCGAAGGCGGCGTTCGGGGCGGATTTGTCGTAGCCGAGGGTACGCCGGAGGACCTCGCCGCACATCCGGATAGTCAGACCGGTCGCTTTCTGCAGCCGCTTCTCCAGAATCCGACCTGAATTAACCTGCCGGACAATTCCGGAAGCAACCCCGATGGCGCCACCTAAACGCATCGCACTGTTTACAGGCAACTATAACCACGTCGCCGACGGTGTATCGCGGACACTCAATCGTCTGGTCGCTTATCTCGGGCGGCAGGGCATCGATGTGCTCGTTTTCGGACCATCGGTAGACACGCCGGCGGTCGATCATGCGGGCGAACTCGTCGTCGTTCCTTCGCTTCCCGCACCGGGTAGACCGGAATACCGGTTGACGATGGCCATGTCGAGCGAAATCCGTCGAAAACTCGACGCATTTGCACCCACGATTATCCACATAGCCACTCCCGATCTGCTTGGTCTGCAGGCCCGCTGGTACGCTTCGAAAAACGAAATTCCGCTTGTCGCGACCTACCATACCCATTTCAGTTCCTACCTGAGCTACTACGGGCTCTCAGTAATGGAGAGGACTTTGTGGACCTACCTGCGCTGGTTCTATAAGGCATTTCGCCACATCTACGTACCGACCGATTCGATGGCGGAGGTGCTGCATCGACACGGCATAGATCAAGGAATAGAAATCTGGCCGCGGGGAGTCGAAACAGACCGGTTCACGCCCGCTCTACGCAGCCCGGAGTGGCGCAAGCGGCAGGGGCTTGGAGACGAGGACGTCGTTCTTACCTACGTAAGCCGCCTGGTTTGGGAAAAGGCCCCGGACGTTTTTGCCGACGTCATCCAGCGGCTTTCCGATCGCCATACGAACCTGCGCAGCATGATGGTGGGAGACGGTCCGGCGCGGGAAGCGCTCGCACAACGATTGAACAAAACCATCTTCCCGGGGCATCTGGAAACGGACGAACTGGCCACGGCCTATGCGTCCTCGGACATATTTTTGTTTCCAAGTGATACGGAAACCTTCGGCAACGTTACGCTCGAAGCGATGGCCTCCGGTTTGCCTGCGATCTGCGCAAATGCGACAGGAAGCCGGTCGCTCGTGCTCGACGGGCAAACCGGCTATCTGGTTCCGCCGGGAGACGTGAAGGCGTTTGCGCAAGCGACCGAATCACTTTTAGCCGATCCCGTTCTGAGAAGGAAGATGTCCGAGGCCGCTGTCGCGCGTGCGGCGGCATTCGACTGGGAAGCCGTCCTGCAGAAGATGGTCGTCTATTATGACGATACCCTGTGCGGCAGGTGAGGTCAGTGGCGGGTTTCGGCTGAAAACTGTTTTTCGCGCTGCCGGTAGCCCCGATAATTTTCGTGCAGGGAATCGCGTAGGACCGGTGAAAACCGGTTTTGCCGGGTTGGGATTCGCTCAAAGGCAGAACGCAGTACCTCAGCATGAGGTGGTCCGAATCGGATGCCGGCCTGCTATCGGAGCCAAATCCGAAACAGAAATGCTCATGCCTGGACGAATTCGGCCTTATCGCGCAACGCTCATTTGCCGCACCCGTCGCACGCCGCCCAACTCTCCCGTCAGCACGTACACACCTGAAGGCAGTCTCCGGGTATCCAGATCAAACTCACGCCGCTCGTTTCTGCGAATCTCCGCGTCATGCAGCAGGGCGATTTGCCTCCCGAGAAGGTCGTTGAGGGTAAGGCGAAGATGACCGCCGTTTTTGGAGAAGATAACCGCCTTGGCGGACCGGTCGACCGGGTTTGGATAAACGGATTCGATTGAGAAATCCAGGTCGGGATGTACGAAGATCTCCACAACGTCCGAGAAGGAAACGTCTCCGTCAGCCTCAACTACCCGAAGCCGGAATCTGTGAATACCGGCGGTCAGGACTTCGAGCTCGAAGCGGTAGGCGTCGGGTTTGGGAGAAGCCTCCACGTAACCGGCAACGCTCCAGACGTCGTCTCGCTCGTGCTGCACTTCAAAATCTCCCGATTCGTTTGCATCCGTTTCCCAGAAAA
>CAZIIP010000463.1:0-455 GCA_964539455.1 uncultured Rhodothermales bacterium | reverse complement strand
GTCACACGGCGACCCTCGGAGGTTCCTGTGAAACTCGTAATCTCGATGGGCAGAATGGATGGGAGTACGGGTACCTCGTGGAAAGCGAGAAGGCCGATTCCAGTGGCGTTTTTGACTTCGGGTCCGATACCGACCTCTTGATAGCCTGTGTACGAAACATGTGTGGTACCGGAGGCATCGCCGTCCAGCGTTAATTCAACGCAGGGTAACCCGCTGACAGGTTCGGTCGATAAGGTGGCGGACGTGACGGTCGCATCGGAGCCGTGAAGCGTAAAGAGGGAATTGGCCTGCGGATCAACATTGATCGTTTGGTCAGGGGCAAGAAGGACCTGGAGTATATCAGGATCCGCGAATGCAGCCTTGTCGACGTCTGGGCTTTCAATGTCACCACTGACGTCACGGTCGTACAGATCCCGCTGCATGAGGGGAAAGAGCCTGTCTGCAAGATCGTAGTG
>CAZIIP010000462.1:0-2798 GCA_964539455.1 uncultured Rhodothermales bacterium | reverse complement strand
CGGATGTCACCGACACCGTGAAGCCGGGCAACTTTCATCTCATTCTCCGCCGGCTAGTCCACAATTTCGGTCTCACGCTTGATCCGCTCGTCGGTAAAGATATCGAACGGATCACGGCTGGTGCTCGAGAACTCCGACACCACCGCGCCTTCGGGTCCGGCCTGAAACCAATGGAGCGTATCGGGTGGAATGGTATACTGCTGACCGGGTTCGAGGGTGATCTGATGGAAAGCTGTGTATGCGGCTTCATCGCCGGGTGGCACAGTGGCGTCAATCGGTTCGGAAGCTTCTCCTTCGACATACAACCAGACCTTTCCCTCTCGGCAGCGAAACGTCTCTTCCTTTCCCCGTTCCCCGTCGATATCGGGGTGCCGGTGCTCGGGACAGGTTTGGCCGGGAAACAAGACGAGTTCCTTGGCGCAATACCGATCGGTATTGACATAGACGACCAGCGCAAGACCGGTGCGATCAAAATCTCCCAGGCCGAAATCCGCAATCTCGATCGCATTGCGCTCCGTCTCCGTGAGCACAATGCCTGCCTCCTCGAGTTTTTGGGCCGCTTTTCGCCTATGGGCGTTTAGCTGATCGCGTGTCAACATCGTTTCCGAGCCGGTTTGGAATCAATTCACGCCGCCATCATGGATTTTGCCAGCGAAACCGCTTTGGATGCGTCTGATGCAAAGCCGTCCGCTTCGATTTGCCGTGCGTAATCGTCGGTCAGCGGAGCTCCTCCTACCAGCACCTTGACACTATCTCTTACGCCTGCAGTGTTCAAAGCTTCTATGGTGCTGCGCATGTTCGGCATCGTCGTCGTGAGCAACGCCGACATTGCCACCATGTCCGGCCGGTGTTCCTTGACCGCCTGGACGAAAGAATCGGGAGAAACATCGATTCCGAGGTCTACGATCTCGAATCCGGATCCCTCGAGCATCATGCACACAAGGTTCTTGCCGATGTCGTGGCGATCCCCCTTCACGGTACCTGCAACAATACGGCCGGCCGACTCCACTTCGGCTTCGACCAGTTTCGGTTTGAGGATGACGAGGGCTTCCTGCATTGCCCGCGCTGCAATAAGCATCTCGGGGACAAAAAACTCGCCTTCTTCGAACCGTCGCCCGACCTCTGTCATGGCGCCGATCATTCCCGTCTTGAGGATGGTCTCCGGGTCGATCTTGGCGGCGATGGCAGCGTTGACCTTTTCTTTCGCGGCATCCCTGTCGCCATCGATGATGGCATCAAAAAGTGCCTGAAGTGTTGCATCCATGGAAGTTTCTTGAATAGATGGCATAATGGACCGTTATCCGGACAAGAATACGGTTGCCGGATGCGGAGATCAAACGAACAATTCGTTTGCGCACGCAGAAAGGATAGATCTTCAACGGTTCGTGCGTAGATTTGCGGCTTCCGTCCGGTGGACAAAATCCCGATCCACGCGGTATGCCCTCCGTCACACCACCGGTGACGGGCGAACCGATAATTGAAAAGCGTTTTGCCGGCCATAGACAAGACCCGTGTATTGCGTACGGCACACGTCGTGCTGTTGAGCTTCGGTGCGATAGTGGTCATCATCGGTACCATACTGCCGTTGTTCATCACACGATTTGACGTCACCAAAACGCAGGCCGGCTCCCTGTTGCTGCTGCTGAGTCTGGGCATGTTGCTTACTGCAGCAATCTTCGGACCCGCCGTAGACCGTTTCGGTTACAAAAGGCCGATGTTGTTGAGCCTGTTTGGCATGATGCTGTCTGTGGTGGGCCTGGGTTTGGCGCCGAGCTTTCGCCTGTTGCAGGTCTCGGCGTTTCTCATCGGCGCTACCGGTGGCATCGTAAACGGAGCATCGAACTCGCTTGTATCGGAAGTCAGCGGTAATGCTCGTGGTAGCGCCCTGAATACCCTGGGCGTGTTTTTCGGCATAGGTGCCGTCAGCACGCCGGTTTTGCTGGGCTGGTTGTTGCAGTTCGCAACGTACGGTCGGCTGCTTCCTTTTATGGCGCTCCTATTGATGATTCCGGTAGGTGCCATGTTGCGCACGGAATTTCCCCCTTCCAGACACGCACATGGTCTGTCACTCAACGAAGTGCTCGCGCTGGTACGCAACCCGGAACTATTGTTGCTGGGCCTACTGCTGGCATTGCAGACCGGAATGGAGATGACGGCCGGAGGCTGGTCAACGACCCTGCTCGTCGATCATCTCGGAATGGCGGACGACCGTGCCGTAGGGCTGTTCTGGATATTCTGGACCGGTTTGATTGCGGCGCGATACTTGTTGTCCAAGACGCTCCGCCACACATCGGAGCGGACAATGATGCAACTCTCCATCGGTGTGGTGATACTCGGAGCTCTTCTCATGGTGCTGTCTCGGAACGAATGGATGGCACTGCCGGGACTGTTTCTGCTTGGTTTCGGTCTGGGCGGGGGTTACCCCATCATACTGGCCTTCACGGGTGCCCGGTTCACCCGCTTGTCGGGCACCGCCTTCAGCATCGTATTCCTGATGGGACTCATCGGGGGTAGTCTGGCGCCCTACTTGCTGGGAATCGCGGCCGACGCCGTCACGCTCCGGATAGCCTTTCTTGCCGCACCGCTGCTCGCGCTGGTGCAGTTGGGACTGTTGGGGAGGGTAAGGGGGCAGAAAACCGCCCCGGGTATGCAGGAGACTCCGAACGTTGAGAGCGAGGCTTCGTGACCGGACCGAGGAGACATTTCCCGTAGTCCTTCGGCGGGCTGTTCGGATGGTGTTCTCCGACGAAGGAGAGTGTTGGCTTACGGTGGAGTTTACAGAACCGGAGTCATCGGAC
>CAZIIP010000461.1:0-2824 GCA_964539455.1 uncultured Rhodothermales bacterium | reverse complement strand
CGATCGTTCCCACGTTTACGTGGGGCTTCGTACGTTGAAATGTCTCCTTTGCCATGTGTGTGTTTCGTTTAGCTCCCGGAACACCGTCCGGGTACATTCTTCTCTGATTTATTTGGCTGCCGCCGGCGCTCCTCCGGAGGTGATCTCCGCCACTACCGACTCTGGAGCCGGCGCATAATGATCAAATTGCATGGTGTAGATGGCCCGCCCCTGCGTGATGGATCGAAGGTCGGTCGAATAGCCGAACATCTCCGACAGGGGAACCATGGCACTGATCACCTGTGCATCCTGTCGCTGGCTCAGGTTGTCTATTTGGCCGCGCCGTCCGTTGAGGTCTCCGATGACGTCACCCATATACTCCTCGGGGGTAATCACCTCGACGCTCATGATGGGCTCCATCAGCTTGGGCTTCGCCCGCCGTGCCGCATCCCGAAACGCCATTCTGCCGGCAATTTCGAAGGAAAGTTGGTCGGAGTCGACGGCATGTGTATCGCCGTCGTATAACCGCGCCTTCACGCCTTCGATGGGAAATCCGGCAATTGGACCCTGGCTCATCGCCGACTTGATGCCTTTTTCAACCGACGAAATGAATTCCCGCGGGATGGCTCCGCCGTGAATGTCGTCTACGAACTCCAATCCTACGCCGTCGTCGTTGGGTCCGATCTCGAGTTTGACCCTGGCATACTGACCACGTCCGCCCGATTGCTTTTTATGGGCATAGTCCTCGTCGATCGTCTCGCTGATCGCCTCGCGGTAGGCAACCTGTGGTCGGCCCACGTTCGCCTCGACCTGAAACTCCCGCTTGAGGCGATCGACAATGATTTCCAGGTGCAATTCGCCCATTCCGGCGATGATCGTCTGGCCGGTTTCGTCGTCGATATACACCCGAAACGTCGGATCCTCCTCGGCCAGCTTCTGAAGCGCAACGCTCAATTTTTCACTATCCGCCTTGGTCTTCGGCTCTACCGAGATCTGGATAACGGGCTCGGGAAACTCCATACTCTCCAGGACGATCGGCTTCGACGGATCACACAGGGTGTCTCCGGTTCGGACGTATTTCAGTCCGACGACCGCGCCGATATCGCCCGCACGCAGATGCTCTACGTCTTCACGTGAATTCGCATGCATCAACAACAGGCGGCCGATACGCTCCTTCTTTTCCGTGCCGGAGTTGAGCAGTTGTTGCCCTTTCTTGATACTGCCGCTGTAAACCCGAACAAACGTCAGTTTGCCTACGTAAGGATCCGTGGCGATTTTAAAGGCAATTGCCGCCGACGGTGCCTCCGGATCGGCCGGACGCTCGGCGACCGTTTCCGTCTTGGGAATGATCCCCTTGATCGGTGGCACATCCAGCGGGCTGGGAAGATAGTCGACGACTCCGTCAAGCAGGCGCTGAATACCCTTGTTTTTAAACGCTGAACCGGCAAATACCGGCGTGATCGTCAGGCTGAGCGTTGCTTTCCGCACCACATCGCGAATTTCCTCCGGCGAAATTACGTCGCCTTCGAGGTACTTCATCAGCAGTTCGTCACTCAACTCTGCGACGGCTTCTAGCAAATTGATGCGCCAGTGCCGGGCCAGCTTCTTCAGATCGTCGGGTATTTCGATTTCGTCCCAGGTATTCCCCTGCGTTTCATCGTGCCAAACGATTGCCTTGTCCGTGACCAGATCGATGACACCACGAAACATATCTCCTTCGCCGATCGGGATCTGTACGGGAACGGCATTGGCCTTCAGGCGCTTCTTCATCATGTTCACCGCACCGACGAAGTCCGCACCCGTTCGATCCATCTTGTTAACGAACGCGATACGTGGCACGCGATACTTGTCAGCCTGGCGCCAGACGGTTTCCGATTGCGGTTCGACGCCCCCTACCGAGCAGAAGAGGGCAACGGCTCCGTCCAATACGCGAAGGGAGCGCTCCACCTCAACGGTGAAGTCGACATGCCCGGGCGTGTCAATAATGTTGACCCGATAGTCTCGCCAAAGGCAGGAAGTAGCGGCACTGGTAATCGTGATGCCACGCTCCTTTTCCTGATCCATCCAGTCCATCGTGGCGCCGCCCTCATGGACCTCACCCAGACGATGAATGCGACCGGTATAGAACAGAATCCGCTCCGTCGTCGTCGTCTTTCCCGCGTCAATATGGGCCATGATCCCAATATTGCGCGTGAGATTTAGTGGCGATCCGTTAGACATTTATAATCCCAGCTTCCATGCAGTCGGTTTACGGTTACATTTACATCCCGCACTAAAAGCGGAAATGAGCAAACGCCCTGTTGGCCTCGGCCATTCTGTGCGTATCGTCGCGCTTTTTGACGGAGGCACCTTCGCCCTTCGAGGCACTGATCAGTTCATTCGCCAGCCGCATGGCCATACTCTTGTCCGGCCTGTTGTATGCACCCTGCAAGATCCATCTGAAAGCGAGCGAAACTCGCCGCTCCTGCCGAACCTCTTGAGGCACCTGATAGGTGGCGCCACCCACGCGTCGACTGCGAACCTCGACGAGCGGCGCTACATTGTCGACGGCCTTTCGAAAAACCTCGACACCGGGCTCGCTCAATCGTTCTTCGATCACATCGAAGGCTCCATATACCATTCGCTGTGCGATACTTTTCTTACCGTCCTTCATCACCGCATTAACAAAGCGGGAAACCATGTCGTCACCGTGCACTGGATCAGGAACGATGAGACGCTTATCTGCTCGTCTTCTGCGCATAAGGCGTTTCGCTAGAGAGAAATACCGTTTTACTGAACGACCACCCTCAATCGGCCGGCCGCTTCGCTCCGTATTTGGAACGTGATTGCCGGCGATCCTGTACGC
>CAZIIP010000460.1:0-2825 GCA_964539455.1 uncultured Rhodothermales bacterium | reverse complement strand
CGACGGGATCCTATTTCTCTGACACCCAAAACCGCGATATTATTCCCCGAATCCGGCAACTCAGCAGTCGAACGGGCTCAATAAACCGGCATGTCCGAGTCGATATCCTCACTCCACGCACGTACCCCGCCCTTCAGGTTCAAAGCCCCCTCGAATCCGGATTCCCTGAGCAGCTGCACCGCCCGCTCCGACCGAACGCCGGTCCGGCAATAAACGATCAGCGGTTCCGTTTTCAACGATTCAATCTCCTGCAGCCTGCCCGGAAGCTGATCGACGGGAATGAGCGTGCCTCCCAAACTCGCAATGGCGCGTTCGAAATCGTTGCGCACATCGAGAAGGTGCAGCTCCTCGCCCTGATTCATCCTGTCATGCAGTTCCTGAACGGTCACTTCCGGGGTGCGCTCGCTTTCCGCTTGCTCGGATCCCGCCCCGGGAATGCCGCAAAACGCTTCGTAATCGATCAACTCGTGTTGACTCGGATGGTCACCACAGATCACACAGTCGGGATTCCGCCGCACTTTTAGCATTCTAAAGGACATCGAGAGGGCATCGATCAGCAATAGTTTACCCTTCAAAGGCTCACCGATACCGCAAATGAGCTTGATCACCTCGGTAGCCTGAATCGTCCCGACGATTCCAGGCAACACCCCCAGCACGCCGCCCTCGGCACACGAGGGCACCAGACCGGGCGGAGGCGGTTCTTCATACAGGCAGCGATAGCAAGGTCCGTCGTCCAGAGCAAAAACCGAGACCTGGCCTTCAAACCTGAAAATCGACGCGTATACGTTGGGCGTCCCTGTGAGGACGCAGGCATCATTGACGAGATATCGTGTCGGGAAATTGTCCGTACCGTCGGCTACGATATCGTAGTCATCCACCAGTTCGAGGGCGTTTTCGCTGGACAGACGAATCGGATGCAAATCGACCGATACGTTTGGATTGATCCGTTGAATCCGTTCGCGTGCCGATTCCAGCTTCGGACGTCCGATATCGTCGGTTCCGTGTAGCAACTGACGCTGCAGATTGCTGCGATCGACCTCGTCGAAGTCGACGATTCCCAGCCTTCCCACGCCGGCCGCGGCGAGATACATGGCAAGTGGTGATCCCAGCCCTCCGGCACCGACGAGTAAAACCGAAGCCGCCTTGAGTTTCTTCTGGCCCTCTATTCCCACTTCCGGCAGGGTCAAGTGCCTGCCGTATCGAATCAATTCCTCCTGAGAGAGGACTTCACCGGAAATAGTGGATTCCCGGCTTTTGGTATGCGTGAGCGGCATGAGTCAAACGGTTGAAGGACTGCGGCCGACAGCGAATCCCGTGCCGCCGGCGATCGAGGGTACAATCGACAGGGTATCTCCGCTTTTGATGGGCGTCTGCTCACCGTCGAGATACCGAATATCCTCGTCATTCAGATACAGATTGATGAATGACCGGAGTCGACCTGTACGATCGTGCAAATGGTCCCGTAGCGCATCGTAATCGTCGATGAGATTTGCCACAACCTCTCCGACGTTGGATCCGGGCACAGCCACCGTCGACTGATTGTTCGTGTAGGATCGCAGTGGCGTCGGAATGTGGACTTTTATCGAAACATCCGTTGATGGTGTGCTCATTTTCAGGCGTTCTTTTTTGAGGTATCGGGTGTTGTATCAACCGGTTCGGGATCGAAGCGAGAGCGGTCGTCAGCCAAACTCCAGGCCGTCAGATCCGAGGGTTTTCCCTTCAGAACCGAGACGATCACGTACGAGAATCCGGGGAAAGTAGCCTCGGCAAGATCGGTTTTCGAGGGTCGCGCAGGATGATCGGGATGGGAGTGATAAATGCCGACGATGTCGCGTCCCTTACCGTCCGCCGCCCGGTCGGCCTGCATATAATCCCGCGGTGAAATCGTGTACCGGCGACGGCGCTCGCCACTATCCGTGTTGGCGACGCGATAGAGGTCCAGAACGACATTCTCCCCATCCACCCGTTCGCCCAGCAGGAATCCGCAGCATTCCTCCGGATATGTCTCCGCCCCGTGCCGGCCAATGGCATCGAGCACCTGTGGTTTACACTTCATCTGCGGCACCGTTCTCCGACCAGAAACTGTCGCTTAAATACCGGGCCCCGGTGTCGCACAAAACGGTCACGACGACACCCGAGTCCAGCGTTTCCGCGACTTCGATCGCACATTTGACGTTTGCCCCGGCAGAAACGCCGACAAACAAACCCTCTTCTTCCGCCAGCCTGCGGGTCATGGCGCGGGCATCATCGGTCGAGCAGGCAATGAACCGGTCAACCAGTGAGGCATCGTAGATACCGGGCACGATGGACGATTCCATATGCTTCATGCCCTCGATGGCATGCATCGGCGAGTCCGGTTGCACCGCTATGGCTTGGATGGACGGATTGTATTCCCTCATACGCCGCGTGGTACCCGTGAATGTGCCTCCCGTACCCAGCGCAGCGACAAAATGGCTGATACGACCGTCGGTTTGACGAAGCAGCTCTCTTCCGGTTGTTTCATAGTGTGCCTTCCAGTTTGCATCGTTGTTGTACTGGTCGGCATACACATACCGATCTGGATACTTTTCGGCAAGTTCCTTGACGTAGCGCTGTGCGCCGTCGGTTCCCTCCAGCTTGTCGGTCAACAGCAGCTCGGCACCGTAGGTTCGCATGAGCATTTTGCGCTCTTCAGACGCGTTTTCAGGCATAGCCAGCGTCACGGGTACACCCATTGCCGCACCCAGCATCGCATATGCGATTCCGGTATTGCCGCTGGTCGCCTCCAGCAGGCGTTTGCCGTCACGCAGCCTGCCTGCCTCGAGCGCGTCGCGCAGGATGAAGCC
>CAZIIP010000459.1:0-2832 GCA_964539455.1 uncultured Rhodothermales bacterium | reverse complement strand
CCGCCTTAGGAATGAACACTCTGCGACTTGGTCTTGCCCGGTACGTTCCCCGATGAAGCCGTCCGTGAAGATCTACAAGATTTCTCTCTAGTTCCCCTTCGTACAGCCCCCACGTTACCCCGTCGACCCCGGGTGCCGCCTTGCGCTTTAGCGCAAGAAACGATGAGCGGAGTCGCTCGACGGTAATGTGGTGGAAGAGCGCTGTGAACCGCAGCTTCCTGTCCCTCTGCGCTGCCTCGCGCACACGGTCCAGCGCACTGTGCACATCAGTTGTCCGGCTCTGCGTCCGGGATGCGTTTTGCTGAACCATGTTCCCCTTGACCGGGCCCCTTCCCTCCACGACCTCCGCTGCTGCTCGTACAGCTTTGTTCGGCCGCTTCGTTGGTACTACGGGCCCGTCCGACTTCCTTCGATGGTGCATCATCGGCTTTCGGCCTCCGGCCTTCCCGATGCGGTCCAAAACGCCATTTCATCTGGACAATCGAAGGACCTCCCGGTTCTCGCGCAGGAAGATTCCACACGTGCAACGGGTCTCCGACCGCGCAGGGCCGGACGGCGTCTCGCGCTAACGACTCCGTCCGTATTGCCTTCCGTCGTGGATAACAGCGTCGGCGCCCTGAATGACCTGATTTCGCGGCTCAATACCGTGCCCGTGTGTGCCCCTGTCAACGCTTCGCAGCCGGCTTTACAACCGACTACGCATGACTCGGGGTCACCATGGCTCGCTAAACCTTTGATGTAAGACTCTTTCATTCTCATCTTCCTGCCGGTTTATCCCGGCGCACTATCTATCCGGTGAAGTACATCTTGCTTGAGGCTGGCGGGACTTGGAAGTTTGGGATCAAAAACGGTCCATGAAGCAACGTAAGCGCACCTCCGAGGAGATGTACCCTCTGGTAGAGGGGATACATCCAAATTTTGACGGGGCGGCAAAAAGCGGATGTATGGATCGGGGCCTGGGGATGGTTCTTCCGGGTATTTCGAGTCTGGGCTCGGTCAATCGAATTATGCGGGCCGGCTGAGGGTCGTTTTTCTTGGTGTGGGCAGGTTTTCAGCGCCGATTCGACCTTAAGGGGGTGCGATCTAGCACATGCTCTGCCGCCAGGCCGTCACGCGGAAGATATTCATGCCCAGTGCGCGTAGCATTGCCCGGTGTCGAACCGCTTCGAGGCCGCGAACGCGAAGCCCGGACATCTTCATCTGGTGTTTGTAGCGCGAAATGGTGGCCTCGATACCCGACCGCATCCGGTATCGCTCTCGGAAGTGGGGTTGTATCTGTACCAATCGCTTTGTTCGGGTTCGGACGCGTTCATGGGTGTACTGAAAGCGCGTCCCGGCAAAAGCGGGACACCTGCCACCTACCGCACAGCCGGCACAAACCGCCTGATCGAAGCAGACCTGGAAGCGATCCTTGCCTACACTTGTAGTCTCCGGTTGATGTCCTTGCGGGCAGCAACGCATCCGGCCCGACTCATCGAGGTCAAAGTCTTCGAGCGTCAACTTCTTCTGCTTCTTGCCCTTTGCGGTCATGACCGGCGAGAGGAGTTCTACATCTTGAGAGATGGCCTCCTGGACACATTCTTTCGACCCGTAGTGCGTGTCGGCGAGCAACAAACGAGGAGCAACATCGCGTTCCTCGGTATCGGTGAGCGCAGGCAGGAGAGCATCCTTGTCATGTGTCGTCATTTTGTCGAGGGCCACATGCGTAATCAAATCCGGTGCGCCTTCAGTCTCATCAACGGCATCATTGCCCGAGAAACTCTCCATGATCTGGACTTTGTAGCCCAGGCCATGACGCGCGTTGTAGCTCGCATCCGGATCGGCAGGGTTGACTACATTGTCGCACCCAATATCCTGCGGGGCCCTGACCACAACGCTCGGGCCGTCGCCGGAGTCTCGATTCTGCTCCACAACCTCACACTGCTCTGAAAACACGCGTGCAAGCAGCCCATAGCTCTTCAGCTTCGATGCCTCCGTCAAACGGAACTGCTCTACAAGGCGAAAGAGATCGTGGGCTGCCTCCGGCAAGCGCCGCTTCGACTCCGACGGTATCGTAAGAGCAAAACAGCCTTCCCCGGTGCGGTCTACGTAGCGGCGCCAATCCTGCGAATCAACCATGCCGAACAGATCCGGGTGTGTACGCCGAAGTTCACGCAAGAATTTGCTCACTGTCTCGACGATTGTCCCCAGACGGGTCAAGCTTCGCATCGCCGAGCGGATGGCCGTTGAATCCAAACGTTGCCGTGAGGTGTCCACGCCAACCGAAGTGATGAGCTTGTCGGTCAGGGTTCGAAACATCACCTCGTCAAGACCACGCTCGATCACCAGGCGGCGATAGTTGCGAATCGTCCGCTCGCACAGGTAGGCATCTGCCTCGCGAGAAACGTCGAGTGCGTACTGCCACTGGATGGAGAGGGCAACAGCCTCAACGGTCTGCGAATCGGTCAGGTCATGGAGCTGTTGCAGAATAAGAGCCCCGAGAACAACCGACATATCCTTCGTCGGCCGACCCATCTCGCCTGAGAAGTTGACGGCGATCTCTGCGATGGGCAACTCCTTGAGAAGATACTCGCGAAAGACGGCGGCCCAGGAATTGTCCAGCAGTTGCCGACGCTTCTCCCCAAGGTAGTCCCAAGGATCGAATAGTGATTTTGTTTGACGGTCACGATTGAAGAACATAGTCATAGCGTATATCGTTACATAATATACGCTTATTAATTGACAACTGTCGACCTATTCCCCAAAAAATGCCTGACTTTTTGCCGCCCCGTCAAATTTTGTGTATGAGGTCTTAGGCAGCGATCCGTTGTGGGTGAATTCCATCGATGTATT
>CAZIIP010000458.1:0-2840 GCA_964539455.1 uncultured Rhodothermales bacterium | reverse complement strand
TTCCCATGTCAGATCGACGCGCGAGCCGTCTGCACGGCCGTTAAAGTCAAGCAGTTCGACCGGGAGCGTGCCTTGGCAGGTCATATCCGGGCCGGTGATCTCACCGGTGGTGTGCTCTACTTTATCACCATCACCTGACCCATCAGGACGACCACCTGCGTGCGTCCAATTGATGACTCCCGGAAAAAGGAGCTGCCCGACCGCTAAATAGTACCATCCGGATTCCCCAGTGTCTATTTGCTCATCCCACTTCACGCCGGTGATCTCGGTAGAGCCATCGTATCCAATGTCAACACTCCCACCATTTGGTGTGAGGCTTGGGCTGGAGGGATCGCCCGTCCAGGTTCCGGCGGAGACACCCACCCAGCAATCGGCGGTTTCCACGATCGTGTGACTTACTTCATGGTCGCCGGTAGACTCCACACAGTAGAGCCATGTTTGCTCACCGGCACCGGGTGTGTTGCCCACGGAACCGTAGAAGTACACGGTGCCAATGCCGATCGTCCAATCGCCTAAAGAACCGGCCGGACAAAGTTGGGCTTCCGATGTCGCCGAACTTGCGAGCATTAGCGCAAGCGCAAGCACACCGACGCGAAAGCCGGCAGTGAGGGTCTGGTATAAATTTTCCATCGTAGTAGTTTTAAGATGAGACTTGCTTCCGCAGTTTTTGAAGTGCGGTAAACGTGGTAGCCTCTCGTTTGAGGGAAGTACGTGGTAGTTCTACTCTGAAATATATATCCGGTTTTCTTCATTTGCAAGCTGTAAACGCACAGTTACTTAAACCGTTATGTACCGAAGGCAGATTTGCCAAAAAGCACACTAACTAAACCAAGCAATAACAATAATATGGACTCTTGATTTGGGCGTGTTTTTTCCCACCGTCCGGCGACCATGATATAATTGTTGTTAAATGAACGGTGTTGATAACATATTGATAATAAAAACAGGCGGATTGTTTGGGGCGTAATGAACGCTAGTGGCCGGTAAGGCCCGGACCCGCTTTTCACACAATAGAACCAGGTCGATTGCCCTGTTGCCGGATCATATAGCGTGAGCCAAAATCGGCAAACAATACGCGTTTACGGCGTTTGGTATTTAGAGTCGACCCCTATTGTTACCTGCGGCATTCGCGTAACACCCGCACGTCAAGCCTATCGCTACTTCAGCAGCATCACGGGTGCATCCGCTATAAATATCTCGCCCGCAGCGCGCACCACGTACCATCCACTCGGGAGCCCCGTCGCATCGACGCGTATTGGCAGCGGCGTGTTGGGCGCGGCTGCACTCTGCATCACGTGCCTTACGACGCGCCCACCGGCATCATGCATCGTAACGCGTACGTTTTGAGATGTCGATACGGTGAGCGTCAGCGTAGTGGCAGGATTAAAAGGATTCGGGTACGCGTCGGAAAGATGGAAGCGGGAAGCCAATTCCACGACCACTTCGATTTCAGGCGAGTAAGAGGTCGATCCGTCGAAATCGATCTGCTGCAGGCGGAACGTATGCGTCCCGGGTGCAAGATTGTTCACGGAGTAGGAGTAGCGTTTCGAATCAAGCGTCGTGCCCGCGCCATCAACGAAACCGACCTCATCGAATCCGCCACCAGACAGCGCATGCTGTACGCCAAATCCTGCGTTGTTCTTCTCGGTTGCCGTTTCCCATGTCAACGTTACGCGTGACGCCTCGACGGTGCCATTGAAATCCAGCCACTCGACCGGCAGGGTGATCAGCTGCCGGCATATGGGATCCGGTCCTGAAACTAGCGAAGAAGCCAGTCCGGCGTCCGTTCCGACAGCCGCGGGTACAGGAGCGTCGATATAGGTGCCGTTGACCGCCACATAGAATTGACCGGTTGCTTCTTCCGGAATGTCTTCGGTAAAGTGGACGCCCGAGATGGTATTGTTCTCGAGTGAACCCAACACGGGATCCCCGCCACCCGGTGTCCTGGTCGGCCATGTCGAAGTAGCCGACCATGTACCGGATTCGGTGACCGCCATGCATTCAGGAACGGTGAATGAGGACACGGTAACCGTTTCGCCTTCGGCCGCTTCCACACAGTACGGCCACACCGTCTCACCCGGCGACGGCATATTGGTAACGGCCGGATAGCTATAAATTGTGCCGTAGGTCAGGTCGATGGAATCAGTGTAACCAGACGGACACTGGGCAAACGCGGAGCCTCCATAGACCATACCCAATAGGGCCGCGATCCAGAAAATGGACGACCTGAACAATCGGACGGAATAAACCATAACGATTCATCGTACGCGAGCGTGTTTCCCGGCTCTGCCCGCATGTGGTAGTTCTTGTGGTAGTCGAGGCCTCGATACCAGCGGTGGCGAACTGCAAAATTGCGGTAGTTGCAGATCTTACCGCGCCGGTTTGAAGCCAGACGAGCTGAATATAATCAATGCAGAAGATACTTGCCGGTAATTCCCGGGCCGGCGCTTCCACATCCCTTTCAGATATAGACGCAAAAACGCCCAAAACATAACCTCATTTCGCCATTTTCGCCGGCTTTCTCCACGCGAGCGGGAGCCGAAGGGAAACACACGGCACGGCTTTCCAGCCATTCCGGATTACCGGGCACCAGTATCCTATCGGCGATTGCGCGGTGCCGGCCACAGAACGGCACGGCTTTCCAGCCACTCCGGATTACCGGGCACCAGTGTCCTATCGGTGATTGCGCGGTCCCGGTCACAGAATGTAGCCGCCCGGAACGCCAGGAGCATCCCGGCCGTGGCTGATTGTTGAGCTGCCGCAAACCGGCCGGCATCAACAGGGGCCACAAAGTGGCGGATGGCTTTTGCGGCGATTCGCGAGACCCACACTCAGAATAC
>CAZIIP010000457.1:0-2845 GCA_964539455.1 uncultured Rhodothermales bacterium | reverse complement strand
ACGAAAAGACCCTTCCGGATGCGGTCACCAGCGTGCTGATCTCCGCAGGATCCGCCTCTTCCGGGCCATCGGGCAGCCACGTCACCTCCCAATAGTGGACAGGTAACCGTTCATTTCCGCCCTCCTTCAAAAACGCGACCGCGTCGGCCCGCCCGAGTCTCCGCTGCAACCCTCCAAGCAGCGGCATATTCCGGCGCAATTGCGCCACAGGTGTACGGTCGCCGACCGCCACCTGATGCCGTCGCAAAAACGCACGAGAGCGCTCGACGGCCCGATCTTCCGTGATCATTTCTTGCAGAAGCGCATCGGGATGCATATCGGGCATCCACAACAAAAACATAATAATGGATAGGGCCGCAGAGATACCAAGCAGCAGATCGGAAAGATGAAACTTCCGGTAGAATTGGGCATCGTCGCTCATGGGCCGGATCGAAATACGTGGTAGTTCCGGATGCTCCATAGAATCTGGTTGGTCGTAACGATGGCAATTGCCAGCACCGGCACGGCGATCAGCATACCCAGAATACCGCCGAGTTCGGCACCCATCAGTACCGCCCCAAGTATGACTACGGGATGGGCATTGGCAGCTTTTGAAAAGATGAGTGGCTGAAACACGACGTTGTCGAGAAATTGCAAGATCAGCATGACAATCAGGATCCCAATGAAGAGAGAGAGGTCACCCGTTTGCGCAATCCCGACCACAATGCCTCCGAGTCCTCCGATCAACGGTCCGAAATAGGGGATGATATTGGCAATGCCCGTAAAAATGCCGACCGCCACAGCATAATCAAGATCGACGATCCACAGTCCGATAGTCGCGAGAATGGAGACTAAGACGGCCCTGATAATCAACGCCCGGAGATAAGCACCGATGTTCGTTTCGATCTTGTCGATGAGATCGACCGTAAACTCCAAATAGCGATTTGGCACGAGCCGCATTATGAAGTCACGAAATTCACGGCCGTCTTTCATGACAAAAAACATGGTAAAAGGAACGACCATGAGCGCATAAACGATATTGGTTGCCAGTCCAAGTGCGTATCCGAAGCCCGCTGACAGTTGTTCCTGCTCGAACAGGGCATCGAACGTGTTCTGCATGGTATCCGACAGCGCGCCCGGAGCCAGTGGGAAATAGTTGCCGAGCGACTCCTCGATGGAGCGTGTCACACGCATCCAGTTTTCCCGATCGATCAGCTGTACCAGATCCGTGGCCTGCTGGGCGAGAAAGGGAATCAGATATGCCAGGGCGAAGCCCAGTCCAGCAAGCACCAGCACGAACGTGATGGTGACGGAAGGCACCCGAGACATGCCGATTTTCTGAAACCAGTCGACGGCCGGATTCAGCATGTAGCCCAGTGCCAAGCCGATGGACAGCAGGATGACGAGGTCACGGAAGGCCTGAAACAACCAATAGGCAACGGCTACAATCGCCAAAAGGACCACGCCGCGTATCACTCGGTCCGGGGTGAACCACGATTTACTCGACTCTGAACGCCTTTTGACGGCCGTCATGGCATTGTATCTCAGCCGGCGGTTTACAAAACGGGTTACCTAGCCTGTCAACGGCTATTCACCCCCTGGGTTGCGCGACGCTGCAGCTACACGATCCACGGTTTCACGTACGATCTCATAGGAAAAGCCGCGACGCACAAGATAGTCCATCAGCCGCTTGCGTCGCTTGCGGTCATCTGTTTCGGTTTGCAACCTGTGCCAGCGCTTCTCCGCAAGCGAGCGCGCGAGGTTTGCCTCCCTGTCGCCTCCGGCAACCTCGTCGAGCGCATCCTTGATTATCCTGCGTTCGACGCCCCTGCGTACCAACTCTTGCCGTATTCTGTGTGGTCCATAGCCCCGGCCGGACATCCGCGTTTCTACATATGCGGCCGTATAGGCGGCATCGTCCAGCAACCCTCGCTCCGTCATTTCCACCACGACGGCCTCCGCCACGTCGTTCGGACAATCCGCCCGCCTCAACCGGTTTCGAACCTCCTGCATCGTTCGCGGTTTGTGGGCAAGGTAGATCATGGCCCGCCGCCGTTCTCTCTCGAAGCGCTCCATCTCCAACAAGCGGCGCTGTTGATCGATCGAGAGTTCCTGCCCTACGCGCAGGCTACTGCGTGTTGCGACGGATCGCCAGAGCCCGAATGCATACGTGCCGTCCAGAAACACACTGATCCGGTCGGGTTCTTTCTTCTGGATATCGAGGGACGTGATGCGCCCCTTTCGTGGTTCATACGGGGGATGAGATGTCGTACTGCGGTCCTGCAATAACCTAGAATTCGACTCTCAGCTTTAAAAGACGAAGCCGGGGAAGGCCTTTGAGGTCCTCAACGGTACGCGACGAATCGGATTGGTCATAGAGGTGACCAATGATGTTGGCGCGGTTTGTCACGTTAAATATGTCGAGTTGCGCAAGCCACCGGGCTCCGACCAGTTCGAATGCGTATCCGACGGTAGCATCGATTCTCCCGTATGCGGGCAGTCTCCCGAAGGCATCGGTTGTTACCTCCGGTACAACTTGTCCGTTGCGGGCGCCCGGATCAATATCCGTCGAAGCATCGATAGCCACCGGATATCCGCTCCTTATCTCAGCGATTAGCGCAGCGGCCCAGCGGCCATACATCCAGCTCGTCCCTGCCCGCAAAGTGTGCGGAATGCTCAAGCGGCTGGGTGCGAATGTGCGCACGCCCAGTGACGAAGTCGTCTCTTCCTGAAGATCTTCCCCTACATAGGTCGTCCAGAGACTCCAGCCATTGTACCGATAGGTTGCCGAAAGCTCCGTTCCAACGCCGCGTTGCCGGCCGGGATAAACGTCTCCCGGCATCCAGCCTATTGTGCCATGGCCGGC
>CAZIIP010000456.1:0-2845 GCA_964539455.1 uncultured Rhodothermales bacterium | reverse complement strand
ACTCGTCGAATGAGAATGTGACCGTGTGATCGCGCCACTTCAGGCAAACATCTTCCCAGCGCATCTCGAAACCGGACGAGCCGACTGTCACTGTTGGCTTCGCCCGCACCTCCATGGGCGAGGGCGGACCGTACTCGACGAGCTCGCGTAGTACGGCGTCGGTCATTTGCCGGTCCAGATTTCCATACGAAAGCGGCTCGCCCCGATCGACCAGTTCCCGCACGCTTTCGACGGTGTCGGGATCCAGCCATGAGCGCCGGTGGTGCCTTTCCTCGTTCACGTCGAGCAGGCTCATCAACATGAAGTGGCGATCCGGCAGTTCATGTTCCGCCTCCCTGATGCGAAAAAAGGCTACCATGAACCGGTAATCCCGCTCACGCTTTCGGTAACCGCCCTGGCAAAACCACCAGGTAACGGGCGGCATAGAGCCGGGATCTATAGGGGTTTGTACTTCACCACCTTTTGCGGTCGCCCGACGGGTCATGGAGCGCATATTCAGCGTTCGTGAGAGAGATGACGTTGCCAACGCCGAAGGATGGGCGTTGGTTCATTTTTGCACGGGCCCGCCATCGGGGGACGTATGAGCCTGCAAATGCAACCGGAACGACAAAAGCGATGTGGTCCCGAAAACAATATCGGGGCGATCGACGGTCGCCCCGATACGTTTGCTTGTCTGAATCTTGTTTCGTTTCGGCCGTATCCGGCGCACGTGTAATCAATCGTCGGAAAAAGCCGAATCGAACGCCTGTCCGGAGGGCGGGAAATCGTAGCCCTTGACCTTGCCGCATGCTTCTTCCGCACCGGCTTCACGATCCATTCCAGCGTCCTCCCATTCGATGGAAAGCGGTCCGTCGTATCCGATCCGGTTCAGTGCACGGATGATCTCTTCAAAATCGATGCTTCCCCGGCCGATCGATCGAAAATCCCAGCATCTCTCCAAATGCCCGAAGTCGACGTGGCCACCGAAAACGCCTGCGCCGGTGGGCTTGTCCGACCACCAGACGTCTTTCATGTGCACGTGGTAAATCCTGTCGCCGAATTCCGTGATAAACCGCACATAGTCCACGCCCTGATAGCCGAGGTGGCTCGGATCGTAGTTAAAGCCGAACGTCTTTCGTCCGTCGAGCGCCTCGATGGCACGCTGTGCGGATACGATATCAAATGCGATCTCCGTCGGGTGGACTTCGAGACCGAATTTGATGCCTTCGTCGTCAAAGACGTCCATAATCGGACGCCATTTCTCTGCAAAATCTTCGAAACCGGCATCGATCATTGACGGATCGTTCGGGGGAAAGGAATAGAGCAAGTGCCAGATGCTGCTGCCCGTGAATCCATTGACCACCTCGACGCCGAGCTTTGCCGCCGCCTTGGCGGTGTCCATGATTTCTTGTGCGGCACGTTGCCGGACGCCCTCCCGCTCGCCGTCTCCCCATACATGCTCGGGCAGAATTGCCTTGTGGCGGGAGTCGATGTTATCGCAAACCGCCTGACCCACGAGGTGGTTGCTGACGGCCCACACCTTGAGACCGTATTTGGCCAGCAAATCGTGGCGCCCCTGGCAGTAGTTCTCTTCATTCAGGGCGCGTTGCACATTGAAGTGATCGCCCCAGCACGCCAGCTCGAGACCGTCATATCCCCAGGAGGCGGCTTTTTCGGCCAGCGTCTCCAATGGAAGGTCCGCCCACTGACCTGTGAATAGTGTTACTGGTCTTGCCATGGTCGTATTGCTTTCTCTAGGAACAGATGTTGGATCGCCGGATTGCCCGGGCGCTCCATTTGATTGCTATAGCTTTTGGAAGCCGGTTGAATAGTGGCGCTAGGCCAGATCGACCCACCGACCCGTCTTGTTGCTCTCCAGTACCGCCTCGACCATCCGGACTTCCGTATCGCCCGCTTCGAAGGTCGGGAAGTTGGCCGCATCCACACCCGGCTTTTTGCCTTCACGGATGTAGTTGTAGAAATTTGTGAAATGGTTTTTCGGGCCGTCGGGATATCCCTCCGGGTGGCCGCCCGGAAAATGTGCGAACTTTCTCGCATCGGCGTCGAGCAACGAGGGATCTTTGATCAGCAAGCCGTTCGGCTCATCGCGCGAACCGATCCAGAGCTTGTTGGGCTCTTCCTGGTTCCATGCAATCGCTTTTTTGCTCCCGTCGACCTCGAACCAGAATCGGTTTTTCCGTCCGGCACTTATCTGCGACACCAGATAGGAGCCGCGGACGCCGTTTTCAAACTGGAGCATGACCATCCCCGCATCCTCGGTATCAATGTCCACGACGTCAACCTCGTCGGTCGCCGCCGCTTCTTTGCCCTTGAACGATTCCAGCTCTACGCGCGGCTTTTTCCGCTGCGGATAGACGGTAAACAGATCGGCAAATACGCGTGTGATCTTTTGGCCGGTGATGAACTGGGCCATGTCACACCAGTGAGAGCCGATGTCGGCGACCGCTCTCGACGCACCGCTAATTTCCGTATCGATGCGCCAGTTGTAATCCGTGTCGTAGAGCAACCAATCCTGGATATAGTGTCCATGTACCATAAACACCTTACCCAATTCTCCGCGTTTCACCATCCCCATTGCGTGCTGCAGCACCGGGTAGCCCCGATAATTGAAGTTGATGCCGTGCACCAGACCGGTGGATTCGACCAGTTTCATTAATTCGGCGGATTCTTCGCTGTTCATGGTCAGCGGCTTCTCCGACATCACATGTTTCCCTGCAAGCAACAGTGCTTTATTGATCGGGAAGTGAAGATTGTTGGGCGTGGTGTTGTGTGCGGCTTCGATTTCCGGATCATTTACGATGTCTTCCCAGTCGGCCGTCACCTTGGGTATTCCGAAGATCGGAAG
>CAZIIP010000455.1:0-2850 GCA_964539455.1 uncultured Rhodothermales bacterium | reverse complement strand
CATTCAACCACCCACCGTCCACGTAGTAGGTCGATCCAACGCTGTAGGAGGCGCGATCGGAGCATAGAAACACCAAAAAATCGGCCACTTCCTCGGGGGAGGCAAACCGCCCGATCGGGGCATTGTCACGGGCGATGTTCTCCAGATATTCCTCCCATGTGTCGTCGGTCCCGGCAGTGAGCTTCTTGGCGGTCTTGATCCAGTCGGGTGTCAAGACAAGCCCCGGATTCACCGCATTCACACGAATGTTGTGCGGAATGAGTTCATTGGCCAGGCACTTTGAAAACATTACCAGCGCCGCTTTGGTCGTGTTGTAAACAGGCTCGTATCCGAGTGGCTGGGAGGCGCAAATAGAAGCGTTATTCAAGATCACGCCACCGCCACGCTCGATCATACCGGGTGCCAGCGCACGAGATAGACGCACCGCGGCCATGACGTGCAGGTCCCAGAAGTATTGCCATCGTTCGTCGTCGGCTTCCAGAATCGTCTCGCGGCTTCCGGTGCCGGCATTATTGATGAGCACGTCGATGCCACCTTGCTTGCGTATCCGGTCCACGAGCCGATCGAGATCTTCCACAACGGAGACGTCCGCTTGTACCGGGTGCACCGCAACGTCATGTTTCTCTTTCAACACCTCCGCCACTTCCTCCAATCGCTCCCGGTTTCTGGCACAGAGTACCAGGTCCACTCCTTCGGACGCGAGTCCTTCGGCGATGGCGCGTCCAATGCCGACGCTTCCTCCTGTTATCAAGGCCCGTTTCCCTGTTAGTTGCAGATCCATCGGTCGTCGGTTTTTCCAGCAGGTGGCATTCAGGTCATCTGGAGGAGGAGTTCGCTGACGAGGGCCTCTGCATCGGACCGATGATTGACCCAGATTTTCAGCACAACCTCCGATAGAAAGTCTCCCGGCATGGCTTCCAGCAACTCCCCCTCCTTGGGCTCGATGTACAGCCGGTCAACGATCAACCTGCGTTCGTAATGCACATCCTCAAGCGCACGCGGCTCGATCTTTATCAGTTTCTTCTTTTTGTCAAATTCACCAAAGACGGCGGATTCTACCTCGAACACCAGAAATTCGTCTTCCAGGTACATTACGCCTTTCGCCTCGACGATGCCTCCTTTCAACTCGGGAAGATGGAATGGAATTCGGTCTCGTGCCATCGTATATCTGTTTTTTTGCTCAGATCCAATGTGGCAGGATAGGTCATTGTGTGCTCATCCTCAATCTCCTCGCATGCGGTAGTCGTTCAATCAGCGGCGTTTCTTCCGTTTCTTGTGGACTTTTTCGACGCGACGGATCAATTCGTCTACCGGAACTGCAGCGATGACTTTTCCGATCAAATCGAGCGGCAGATCTTCCAGCTTGCGAAATCGCACGCATGACTTGCCGACGTCGTACCGTTTTCCCGTCGCCCGATATTTCGATTCGAATGATTTTGAATCTTTCTCGCTCGTGTATATGCCGGTCAAGTACAGCGCCATGTGGTTTTTCTGAGCGGCAAGCGCGGCATACATCAGCGGCTTCTTGTTGTACGTATCGGGATATCGCTCCAGAGGGATCTCGTATGAGATCATCCCCCGGTTCATCGTCTCTTCGTATCCTTCAGGGAGGTTTTCGAGTACGACTTCTCGCACCTTTCGAAGGACCACCTGGCGTTCCTCCGGCAGCTCCGTCAGGTATTTCTCGACAGACGAGACGTTCGATTGCATGTTTACTGGATGATGCCCCTGTCTACAGAGAGGGTATGTGTAAATTCACATCCACGGAAAAGCGTGCTTGTTTGATGTGCCGTATACGACCGCCGCAGGTACACCGGGTTCCGTTATTTGTTTAAGACCTGCGGTTTGCCTTTAAACCTCACTTCAATACCGACTTCCGATGTAATACGCGTTTTCCCGTCCCCTTCCTTCGCGAACCTTACGGTATGTTCCCGCACGATCTGCCCTTTCCCGGCGAGATTGCGAACCGCCTGTTGGCCGAAAAACTGGGCACGAAGACGCTGTAGAGTGATCTTAGCTGAAGCCTTTCTGACGTTCGTCTTTCCTGAAGACCGCTCCGAGGTTTGCGCGCGTTATTCCGGATCGAGGCGTCGGATGGAGACCTCTTTGAAATAGACGGTATCCTTGTCCCCGTGATTCTGAAGTCCGATGTACCCCTTTGTCGGGCGCGGCCCGGCATTTGGTCCCCAGAACTGCCAAAACCGCCACCAGGGTTTGGTCTTGACCGGATCGCCCTCCGTATGATCGGTGACAAGTTCACCGTTTACGGACACCCGGGTTCTGTCTCCCTCCAGCGTGATGTGCATGGTGGTCCACTCTCCCGGACGTGAAGGCCGTGCCATCGCTTCCGTAAACGAATACAGCACGCCGGTCACGTGATAGTCGTCTCCGTGATCGTCAATCTGCACCTCGTATCCCTTGTGTACGGGCATCCAGACGTCCCGAGGTGGTTCGGGGATACGTATGAAAACGCCCGAGTTTCCTCCACTGGGATTCCGGTATACCACGCGTATTTCTACGTCCTTGAACATCTCATCGGTGTACCAGAGCAGTCCCATGCCGCCCTCCGTCCGTACGGCATCTCCCTCCGGTACGAACCGTCCCCTGCCTATGTGCTCCCAAGCTGAAATGTCATTGCCCGTGAGCAGCGTTGTCCAGGCGGATGTCTGCGCAATCGAGACCTGGAATCCTGCAATCGAGAACAGCAAAACGACCTTGCAGCCGTGGACAATATGCTTCATGATACAAATCTCCAGTTCGTTTCCGGTCTTCGCATTCTCGAATCGCAAGAGCGCGATGCTCACCGGTCTACGGCGTATCCTGTGGTCCATCGTCGGATCGTGCCACGTC
>CAZIIP010000454.1:0-2853 GCA_964539455.1 uncultured Rhodothermales bacterium | reverse complement strand
GATGCCTTCTTTCGGGGACCTCCTGCGGTGGGTGCGGACGGAATGGCGCAACGGTTGAACGACACCACCGGCCGCATTTTCGAGCGGGGTAGGTGATCGGTCGTGCGTGCAGGTTTGGTAAGCATTGCCGGTGTCGCAATACAGGTCATCCCGGTTTGCCCCGCTGTTGCTTTTCCGAAGTGTTCTGCGGCTATTATGTTGCATCACGACGGCGGCTATTCCAGATAAACATCATACCAATGCGTGCATTCTCGATTGTGAAACTGACTGCGGTGTTGGGACTCGCTATTGGGTTCCTTTTCGGCCAATCGCAAGACGCGTCGGCACAGTACTTCCGATACGGAAAGAACAAGGTGCAGTACGCCGAGCAGGATTGGCATTATGTGCAGAGCATGCACTTCGACGTATACTACTACAAACCCGGAGGCTCCTATCTCGCCGAGTTTACCGCGCGGGCTGCCGAGGACGCGTATCTGCAGATCTCCCGGGATTTTGACTATCAGATCGCCGAACGCGTTTCCATTCTGGTGTATCAGAACCACAATGAATTCGCCGTCACCAATGCGGTCAATCTGCCCACAAGTGCCGAAGGCATCGGCGGCGTAACGGAACTTTTCAAAAACCGGATCGCCATCCCCTTCACCGGCGACTACCGTGATTTCCGGCGCGTCATTCACCACGAACTCGTGCACGCCGTGGTGAACGACATGTTTTATGGTGGGTCGATCCAGAGTGTCATTCAGAACAACATCCAGTTGAGTATTCCGCTCTGGTTCAACGAGGGAATTGCCGAATACTCGGCCCAGGGCTGGGATACGCAATCGGATATGTACGTCCGTGACGCCATCGTCAACAACTACCTCGCCGATATCGAGCGACTCAGCGGATTTTTCGCCTATCGCGGCGGACAAGGAGTCTGGGACTATATCTCCGAACAATACGGGCGTGAAAAAATCGCCGAGATCATGCAGCGGTTGCGGCTCACACGGTCCGTTCAGGGCAGTTTCCGGCGCGCTGTAGGTCTTTCTCTGAAGGAGCTCTCCAAGCGTTGGCAGAAGTCGCTCAAGAAAGTGCACTGGCCGGAACTGGCGGCACGTGAAGACATCGAGGAAATCGCCAAGCCTATCCTTACCCGTGAGCAGAACGGCTTGTACAACACGAGTCCGGCACTCTCCCCACAAGGGGACCGGATCGCCTACATTTCAACGAGCGACGGCATGTTCGACGTATATGTCGCCGATGCCAACACGGGCCGGATCATCAAGAAGCTGATCGACGGACAGGACAACACGCTGTTCGAGAGCCTCAAAATCCTTACACCCGGCCTGTCGTGGAGCCCTGACGGCAAAAACGTCGCTATCGCCGTTAAATCCGGTGAAAGTGACGCTATCGCGGTGGTGAACGTGAGGACCAGGGAAACAACCCACTACCGGATTCCCGGGATGGACGCCATCGTCTCCGTTTCCTGGAGCCCCAACGGCGACAAGATCGCCTTTTCAGGCACCATCGATGCACAAAGTGACATTTTCGTGGTCAATCTGCAGACGGAAGAAACGGTTAACTACACCAATGACCTGTTCAGCGACCACGAACCGTCGTGGACACCGGACGGGTCACAGCTGGTCTTTCACAGCGACAGGGGCGACTACACCGAAATCGGCCGGTTCCGCGCCGGATATTTCGACATTATCGACCACGACTACTCCCAGTACGACCTCTATATGCTGTCACCCGGAGCAACGAATCTGGAGCGTCTGACTTTTAACGATATCTGGGATGACTACAGTGCGAAGTTTGGCGGAGATCCGCATACCCTCGCCTTTATCAGCGACCGGAACGGCATTCCTAACCTCTATGAAAAAAACCTCGAAACCGGATCCGTTCGGCCCCTCACCGATATTGTTATCGGCATAACACAGCTTTCGCTATCGGCGGATGGAAACAAAGCGGCACTTCTCGGACTCCGGGAGGGCACGCTTTCGGTCTACATGATGAAAACACCGTTCCGGCGCGACCTCGGACGAGAGGAGCTCACACCCAACGTATGGGCACAGCGGGTCATGCAGGATCAGGTCGACCCTGCGCCCGCCCTGGCGCTCGCGTCCTCCTCCGTAATCGAACAAAATCCGTTTTTCCGGGATGCGACCGACGGCGTCGCATACGAAAGAAACGCATTCCGCACACCTCGCGAATCGGGCGCACTTGCATCCCGATCAGGAGCGGTCCCCGGGATGAACCAACCCCCTGCGACGGCCGAGGCATCTCCTCCGGATGAAACCGCCGGCAACCAGGAGGAAGAGGACAAACCGTTCGATGCGGGTGATGTCAATTTTCGTAACTACACCTTCGGAGAAGCTTTCGAAGAAGTCAAAGAGTCTGATGAATACGAGGAGATGGCCGATCCGTTCGAGGTGAGTGACAACGTCAATGACGACGGCAGCTTCAAACAGAAGAAGTATAAATTGAAGTTTTCGCCGGACCTCATCTACGGTGCCGCCGGGTACAACACCCTCTATGGTGTGGAAGGCGTGACCCAGATGATGTTCAGCGACATGCTGGGCAATCATCAAATATTCGCAGCAACAAATCTACTGATTGACCTCAGGAATTCCACGTACTTCCTGTCCTATAACTACTTGCCAAAGCGGATCGACTGGAACTTCGACATCTACCATACTGCCCGTTATATACCGAATTACCAGACGTATACCTATAACCGGTTTCGGACGTACGGCGCCGGCGTCGGAATGACGTATCCGCTGGACAAGTTCAGACGCATTGATTTCACGTTCGGCGTGATGGCCGTATCCAGGACGAACATCGGCAACATCCTGGCAACACCGGATTCCCGAG
>CAZIIP010000453.1:1171-2862 GCA_964539455.1 uncultured Rhodothermales bacterium | reverse complement strand
GTAGCTACACATTCCACATCCGTTTTGGAGAATCACACCGAGCTTCACTCACTGCTCAAACCACGTCTCGTTTCCATTCGACGTCACCTCCACCGGCATCCGGAGGTCGGGATGAAGGAAGTCGACACGTCCCGGTTTATTCGCGAAACGCTTGAGTACGAAGGATTTGATGTGCACGGCCCCGTCGCTGAGACAGGTTTGTACGTCGACGTTGAAGGCGAACATCCCGGTCCGATGGTCGCGTATCGGGCGGAAATGGATGCCTTGCCGATTCAGGATGCAAAATCGGTTTCGTACGCCTCGCAGCGCGAGGGGGTGGCGCACCTCTGCGGTCACGATGCCCATAGCTCGGTCGCCATCGGAGTGGCGCTCGAACTGAGAGAGCGGCGCTCCGAACTCTACGGTACCGTCCGTGTGTTCTTTCAGCCAAATGAAGAAGGCAATCCATCAGGTGCCCCGCTCATGATTCGGGACGGGGTACTGGAGGGCGTGCATGCCGCCTATTGTATCCACGTCGATCCACACCTGCCACTGGGCAGTGTCGGTGTCGCTTTCGGCGCCGTTACGGCGGCGGCGGACTCCTTCCTGGTTACGGTTGAGGGACCCGGAACAGGACACTCCGCCCGTCCGCATGAGACGGTTGATACCATCTGGATCGTCAATCAGATGTTAACCAGCCTGTACCAGCTTTCGGGGCGGATTCACGACGCACGAAATACCGCCGTAATTACCGTCGGTCTCGTACACGGAGGTACTGCCCGCAACGTTATCCCGCGCGAGGTGTCCTTTGGTGGCACGCTGCGTTGCGTCGATGCGAACGACCGCGCCCTGCTCCGTGATATGATGACCGAAACAATCGATACCATCGCTTCGCTGCATGGCGCAAAGGTCAACATAGACTTCATGCAGGGATCTCCCCCGGTCGTAAATGACTTTGCGTTGGCGCAAAATGTGGAGACGACGGCCGCGAAATTATTCGGCCCGGAAAGCGTGGAGCGGATTATGCGGCCGAGCATGGGCGCGGAAGATTTTGCGCACTATCTCGAACTAGTGCCCGGTGCCCTGGTCCGCGTCGGCTCGGCCGACGGGCCCGATACCCGGTACCCGCTGCATAGTGCACGTTTCGACATCGCGGAAGATATGCTGCCTGTCGCCTGTCATCTCATGACCCAGGTATTGATCAACGACCTCGAGAATCGCATGAGCGGAAACGGAGCGGGATGATGCCCGAAGCGGAACCGATTTCCGCAGTATTACGCATGTTCTGTGTGGGACCTCTTTCTCCCTATCAGTTGAACAGAGCATGCTTGCCTCACATTTCCTTCCGTATCTGCTGTTTGCGGCTTTCCTGATCGTTTCCGGAAGCACCGTCCGGATCGGTGATGACGACGCTGTTCGCACACCTTGGGCGAGACCACCCTCGGCCGGTGATTTGGTTATCAACGAGGTCCAACCCTGGCCACCGACCGGTGAAACCGAATACGTCGAACTGCTCAACCGGTCGGCGCATACGCTCGACATAACGGTTGTCCGCATGGCCGACGCCCGGGTGTTCACTTCCGGCGCGGACGCGGCGTCCCCGATTGCAGACACCGAGACGCTCGGACCGGGGAAGTATCTCGTGCTTGCACGGGACCCGGATCGGCTACCCGATAGTGTCTCACCCGCCACAACCACCGTCTCCTGGCCGG
>CAZIIP010000453.1:780-1161 GCA_964539455.1 uncultured Rhodothermales bacterium | reverse complement strand
ACAACAGCGGTGATTCGGTCGTGCTCCTGTCCGAAGGCAGAATCATCGAATCCGTTTCCTACCTGTCGAGTCAGAACGAGGAGCGCGCTTCGCTGGAGCGCATCGATCCGTCCATTCCGGGCGACTGGAGCGAAAACTGGGCACCTTCCTTCAACGGATCGCTCGGTTCTCCCGGTGCCCGGAACACCCGCTTTCGACCTGACGTCACGCCACCCGGCGTGCGCAGCGCAGAGCAAACCGAAAATACGGTCATCACCGTCCGCCTCGACGAACCCGTTGCTCCTGAATCCGTCTCCGGCATGACGGCCACGCTGGGAAACGTGGCCGCACCGGAAAACGTTACGCTGTCGGAAGACCTGCAGGCACTCTTCCTTCACTTCA
>CAZIIP010000453.1:0-770 GCA_964539455.1 uncultured Rhodothermales bacterium | reverse complement strand
CGGCCGGGCTTCCACGCGAATCATTGCAGCTCTCCGGTTTGACGGACATTGCCGGCAACCGGTCACCTACCGATACTATAGAGATCGCCTGGATCCCCCAACCCGGCGAGCTTGTCTTGAACGAGTTACTGGCCGAACCACTCGCCGATCCGTTTGACGGTTTGCCCGACCAGCCGGAGTACATCGAGTTGCTGAGCATGAGTCCGGACATACTCGGCTTGCGATCCTGCAGCATAACGGACCGGCCGAACGAATCCGGTGTTTACCGATCGTTGGACTGGCCGGACGGCCTGCATGCGATGGCGCCGCAGGGACTGGCCATCGTGGTCGCAGATCCCGCCGGCGCGACCGGCACCCAGGTTGCACCCATGTTGACGGAGGCATTTCCCGCCGTTTTCCGGGACGTGCCGGTTTATCTCATCGTATTGCCGCGGTCGTCGCTTTCGCTGTACAACCACGGTCAGTCCTTAACGCTTAGCTGTGGTGGCGACACCCTGGAATCCCTTCACTATACCCCTGAATGGCACCATCCGTCGCTGGACGAGACGAGGGGAAGATCGCTCGAGAGAATCGATGCGCTGGGTCCTGCCGACGTTTCCTGGAATTGGTCGACCAGTTCGGCACCCGAGGGAGGAACCCCGGGGGCACCGAATACCTTGTCGCAGACGCGTCAGATGCCGATTGCGGATCCGAAAGTGCGGGTTACCCCGGAGGTTTTCTCGCCCAATGGAGACGGAGTGAATGACCGGGTGAGCATCCTTTTCCGGAAC
>CAZIIP010000452.1:0-2862 GCA_964539455.1 uncultured Rhodothermales bacterium | reverse complement strand
TCTCGCACAAGGCATTTTCCAAAGGCTCGTCGACGAGCGGGGGCTCTCCAATGTGATCGAAGTGGACTCTGCCGGAACGGGGGATTGGCATATTGGCGAGTTGCCGGACGGACGCATGCGCCAAACTGCCGACAAGCACGGTCTAACGCTCGACCATCTCAGGGGCAGGCAGGCCGGCAACCGTGATCTCGAAAGATTCGACCTGATTCTGGCGATGGATACAAGCAACTATCGAACAATGCTGTCCTGGGAGGGTGCAGACAACCATTCACACAAAATCAGAAGGTTTCGGGAGTTCGATCCGGAGCAGGATGATCTGGACGTGCCGGATCCCTATTGGTCGGGTGCGGATGGTTTCGAGCATGTGTATCGGATGGTGAACAGGACGGCCGATTCGCTGCTCGACTGGGTTGTACGGGAGTTTGAATTGGTGGCCGACTGACGGAGACAACGGAATCCTATGGTGAGGGAGACGTCGAAAAGCGATGGAAGCAGGATGCAGTCGCTCCTCGAGAACCGCTTGGGATTGCGCGTGACGGCTGTCGAACCGGTATCCGGTGGCTGTATTGCGACCTCGTTTCGGGTCGACACGGAGGCGGGTAGCCGGTTTGTGAAAACGGGCGAGGGGAATGTCGCGGAGTCACTGAAGGCGGAAGCGGATGGGCTGCGCCATTTGGGGGCGGCGGAATCCGGTCTGTTGGTACCCGGGGTCCATGCCATGCACGCCGACGGAGAACGGATCATTCTGGTGCTCGACTGGGTCGAGGAGAAACGTCCCGACACCGCATCACTACGGGCACTCGGCCATGGATTGGCTCGTTTGCACCGGACCAGCCGGGAGGCATATGGACATGAGCGAGACAATTTCATCGGTCGCCTGCCCCAGCAAAACAAGGTGATGCGGTCATGGGTCGACTTTTTTCGGACGCAACGGCTGGAACCGCAAATCACCCGGGCGCGCGCTGCCGGACGCTGGTCAGCCGACTGGGACGGGAGCGCCGACTACCTGCTCGATCATCTGGAGCGGTGGCTGCCGGATACACCGGTAGCCAGCCTGCTGCACGGCGACCTCTGGTCGGGTAATTTTATGGCACCCTCAGACGGTGGTGCGGCGCTTATCGATCCTGCCGTCTATTTTGGTGACCGGGAGACGGATGTCGCCATGACGGAGTTGTTTGGTGGTTTCGGATCGGCTTTCTATGAGGCCTACAACGATATGTGGCCCCTTGATTCCGGCTATGCCGATCGGAAGGATATATATAATCTCTACCATCTGATTAACCATCTGAACCATTTTGGTGCCGGCTATGCCGGTTCCGTTCAGGCGTTGCTTCGAAAATTCGGCTGAGTCGGGTCAGGTGAAGAAATACGGACACTCGCGTGACCGGAATCCGGAGATGCCACAATTCGAAATTGAAACGATAGGCGATAGCGGTAACGTGCAGCGCATCAGGGCGCGGGACGAGAAAGATGCGGTGTTGCGCATGGGGAAATGGACGGAGGAGGACGGCATTCGCATTGTAGACCAAAGAGAGCTGGAGGGATGGCGCATGATTGTCGTCAACGGAAAGCCCAGCGGACGTGTTCGGCCTTTTCAACGAATGAAGTTTAGACGTGACTGATCGAAAACGCCCCGGCAGCGCACCGGGACCATGGAACATCCTGCGTTCGGAATACCTCATCAAACGCTGGTGGATGAATCTGAGAGTCGATCGGGTTCGTCTGGCGACAGGCGTAGAAATCGATGAGTTTCATGTGTTGGAATATCCGGATTGGGCATGCATCGTCTGTCGCACTGAAAATGACGGCATCGTGATGGTGGAGCAGTACCGTCACGGTTTGGGAAAGATCATCCGGGAACTGCCCGCCGGCAGCATTTCACCGGCCGAGCCGGCGCTGGAGACCGCCAGACGCGAGTTGCTGGAGGAAACCGGATTTGCGGCGGAAAACTGGCGGTTTCTCGGCAAGTTTGCCACGGAACCGAGCCGGCACACGAGCTGGGCACATTTTTTCTTTGCAGACGGTGCCAGAAAGGTGTCGGAACCCTCGCTTGACTCCGGGGAGGACATTCAGGCAGTTGTAATACCGCTGGCAGCCTTAGGTGAACAACTGGAAGAGGGCACACTGGTCCACGGGGTTCAGTTGTCGGCCATTCTGCTTGCGGAGCGGCAGGGATTGCTCGATTGAAGTAAAGGATCCGGCTACAAACGGTAGGCGGTATAGCCGTTGTCGTTCAAGGTGTCGACGGCTGCATTGGCATCGTCGTCCGTAGCAAATCCCAGCCGGAAAGCCCCGCCGCTGCCCTCGCGCATTTTCAGCAGTTCGATATCTTTGATATTGAGATCTGCTTTGAACAGGATTTGGGTAAGATGGTACAGGAATCCGGGACGATCCTCGCCGTAGACGTAAGCATCGGCAAGAGGATGGAGAAATCCTTTCATATCTCTCGGGATGGCCCTGCGGGCGGTACGGGCCCGGTCGAATGCCGCAAGGAAGTGCGCCATGTCCCCGGCCTGGAGGTGGCGTTTGTGTTCGCCCAGCGTTTCGGTGAGGGAATCGAGCGCTTCGGCAACATACTTTTGGTTACCGGTTAGGATGTCGTCCCATAATTCAAACGAGGAGGCCGCAATGCGGGTCATGTCCCGGAAGCCGCCTGCCGCCAGCCGCAGAAACGCCCCGTCGGTGGACTCCGCAGCCGAGGCCATATTCATGAGGGAGACCGCAACGAGTTGAGGCAGGTGGCTGACCGCCGCGGCGATTCGGTCATGGCGCTCGGGAGACAACAACAACAGACGGGCTCCCGTCAACTCTATGAGTTGAATGAGGTCGGCGAACCCGGAGGTGAAATCCTCGTCCGATGTC
>CAZIIP010000451.1:0-2866 GCA_964539455.1 uncultured Rhodothermales bacterium | reverse complement strand
AATTCGAGTGTCTCGTGGGCGGGCTGCCCCTGGAACGCAAAAAGCCGTTCGAGTACAAGGCGCCATTCTCGCCGATCGATGTGGTTGAAGAGTACACGCGTCCTGCACGTTTGATGATTGACGGAAAGATCGTGACCAGACCGGCACTCACGGATGTGGAACGGATCGACTTCCCGGGTGTGGGTACGCTTGAAGCATTCAACACAGACGGTCTGCGTTCCCTACTCGACACGATGTCGCACGTGCCGAATATGACGGAAAAAACGCTGCGTTATCCCGGTCACGTTCAGCTCATCCAGGATTTGAAAGACGCAGGTTTCTTTAGTACGCAGCCGATCGAGGTGGGGGACACGACCGTCTCACCGATTGCATTCACCGCGGCGCGACTCATCGACGCGTGGCGTCTGGAGCCCGGTGAGAAAGAGTTGACCGTTATGCGTGTGACGATGACGGGAATCAGTGAAGGCGAACGGCAGACCGTCAGGTACGAGCTGCTCGACTTCTTCGACGAGGACACCGGCACCTCTTCGATGGCCCGGACGACGGGATACGCTTGTACGGCCGCGGTGGGCCTGATACTTGAAGGGCTGTGGACACGCGCCGGTGTGTCCCCGCCCGAACACATAGGCGGGTCGCCGCGTTGTTTCGAATATGTAATGCGCCATCTTGTCGATCGGGGCATCGTCTACAACAAGCACATTGCGCAGTCTTGAGGTTTGTACCCGCGTGCACGCACGCCCGAGGATTCTGCGCAAGCGATGCAGATTGACTGGATGTTTGTACCCGCTTGCGCACGCAGCCGAAAGTGCCCATCCGGCGAAGCACGCGACACACCGATCATCCATTTAAGAAGCTCAACCGAGGCTGAGAATGAAGAAAGCAATTGTCACAGGAGCCACCGGTGCCATCGGGGCGGCCATCGCCCGACTGCTGGCCGAAAAATCGGATATGCACGTGCTGCTCGCCTGCCGCAATGAATCTAAAGGTAATGACCTTGCAAATCGCATCAAGGAGCAAACGGGAAACCACCAGGTCGAAGTCGCTCTGGTAGACGTATCCCGAAAACACGAGATCGACGAATTGGCGGACGGCATGGAGGGGGCGATCGACATTCTCATCAACAACGCCGCCGTTACGCCGCGGCAACGCCGTGAAACCGGCGAAGGCATCGAATTGCAATGGGCGACCAATGTGCTGGGATACAACTGGATGACGGACGCTTTGACCCCACATCTTTCGAAATCGGATGCGGGACGGATAGTGAACGTTGCCAGCCATTGGGCCGGAGGACTTCGACTCGATGATCCGGAATTCCGCACCCGGAGATACGACAACAACGCCGCCTACCGGCAAAGCAAGCAGGCCAATCGCATGCTTTCCGTTGCCTACGCGAAGAAGCTTGCGGACGACGGCATCACGGTGAATTCCTGCCATCCGGGCAACGTCAGATCGACGCTCAGTACGAATCTGGGCTTCGGCGGCCATGAAAGCCCGGAGCAGGGTGCCGCCACACCGGTGCATCTGGCAACCTCTGCCGATGTCGCCGGCGAAACCGGCGGATTTTACTCGGACAGCCGGCGTGTGCGATGTGCCTTCAGTGACGACGCCAAGGCCATCGATGAGTTGGTCACCTTGTGCAGATCCTATTAGGGCCTGTTCACACTGACTGGATGATGCGCGCAAGCCCCGGGAGTTTGTCGAACTTGAAAGATGGCCGCTGTGTTATTATTGAACTTAAGCGCGATCGGCGTCATGACAGATTTATTGTATATAAAGAACTTACGCCGAAAGGCCGACAGCCTCCTACTCGCTTTCAATCTTATCAAACCGGATCAGGAAGGTAACGGATTGATTGGCCGGCAACGAAACCAGAAGGGCATCCTCAACCCTCTCGGACCGGCGCTCGGCAACGGCATAGGACACCTCGAGATCGCGGATCGCTGATCCTGCCAGCAGATTCACGTCACGGGTTTTCATCGACCGCAAGGTGACTTCCACGATCTCCTGATCCATGTCCCAAACCATCTCCTCGATCGTCACTCCCCCGCGTGCACGCAACCCGGTAATGCTGCCCCGTGGCCAGGCAGACGGTACTGCGGGTACAAAATGCAGCAGATGATCATAGCTCTGGACGAGCATTTCCACGATTCCGGACGTCGCTCCAAAGTTTCCGTCAATCTGGAACGGCGGATGGGCATCAAAAAGATTGGCATACACCCCGCCACCGTCGTACTCCGTCTTGTCGCTTCCGGTCAGCGTGAGCAGGTTTTCGAGCATGCGGTAGGCATGATCGCCGTCGTGCAGCCGCGCCCAGAAATTGATCTTCCAGGCCATCGACCATCCGGTGCCGCCGTCCCCCCGGAACAGCAGGGACTGCTTTGCCGCCTCATACCATCCGGGCGTTTCGAACTTGCTGATCTCGGTTCCCGGATGAAGACCCCAGAGGTGGGAAACGTGCCGGTGTGTTTCTTCCGGGTCGTCCTTGTCTTCGAGCCACTCCTGCAGTTGTCCATGCCGGCCGATCCGGTTGCTCGCCAGCGAATCGCGTGCCGCCCTTATTTGAGACAAAAATTCCTCTTCCTCTCCCAGCAGCTCACCGGCCTGGAGCGTGTTGTTAAACAGCTCCCGGATAATCTGATGGTCCATCGTCGGACCGATGACCAGGCCGCCGATCTCCGGAGAGTTTGATGGACCGGACACCAGTTTTCCCGTCTCCGGATCTTCCTCCAACACGTCGAGGAAAAACAAGGAGGCCTCCCGAAGGATGGGATAAGCCCTGTTCTCGAGGAACTCCTGATCTCCGCCGTACAGGTAATGCCACCACAGGTGCTGGGTCAGCCACGCACCGCCCGTTAGCCAAATGCCG
>CAZIIP010000450.1:0-2868 GCA_964539455.1 uncultured Rhodothermales bacterium | reverse complement strand
ACCCCGCTTCCCATAGCATCGCCAGAGCGGACGGGGTCTTCCAGTCTCGCCAGTCAATGACGTAAGCATAGGCACTTTCCGAATCGCCCAGCAGTTCGCCCGTTGACTCCGGCACTTCATTCAGTCTCGAAACGGACACGCCGGGTTTGGACGTGACCCAGGCGGCGTCAAGGTCATAGGCCAGCGGAGCCGACCAGGTCGCCATATCATACATCACCGAGTCCTCGATGGCCATGTTTCGGGCGAGGATGGTGTTGACGAACAAATGCCTGGGCTGATCTGCAGGAATTACAAAAGTCCCCTCCGGAAATGCACGTGGCCCCGCCTCACCGGTTTCGAAGCTGTACGCCTCACGCTCCTCGAACGGCGCATCGGTCCGGTAAACCGCTACACCGTGCTTCAACAGGATCGAGACCACGTGGCGGGTCAAATCGTCCGGATTGTCCGAAAGCAGATAAGCTTTCGTTTCACTTTTGTTGGACGATTGCAGAAAAGCCGATCGAAAATACCGCAACAACTCCTCCCTTTGATCGGCTACCGTCTCCAGGGCGGCAAACGACGTCAGATAGTGGTCGAATATGCGCTGCCGGAGCGTCAAGACGTACCCGTCCTCGGTCTCGACGGCACGCGCACCGCGGCTGTGTCCACCCTGCTCGGTCAGCATCCCTATTCCACCCATCAGACTTGGGTACGAAGAACCGTAGCCGGGGTAGAAAAAGTCGAACGACTCACGCGTGAAGTAGGCAATGTGATGCGTATCGAAGGCCGCGGCGTTTGCCCTGCCGAATCGATCGGCCCACGACACGTAGGCATCCGGCAACAGAAGATTGCGCGGCGGCTGGCCGGGCATCGTAAAGTAGTTGTTGTTATATCCCTGTTCATGGTAATCGGTGTGCATTTGCGGCAACCAACGCTGGTATGCGGCAACGCGGGCCTCGGAGGAGGGATGAACGAGCCAGACCCAATCCCGGTTGAGATCGAACCAGTAGTGATTGGTGCGTCCTCCCGGCCACGGTTCATCGTGTTCCAGATCGTTCGCATCATCGTTGAGTTGGCTGCTTTTGACGGATCGGTACCACGAGACATACCGCTCCCTTCCGTCCGGATTCATGCAGGGGTCGATAATGACGATGCTGCTTTCCAAAATGGCGCGCGTGACTGCATCACCGGCGGCAGCCAGACGGTACACGACCTGCATCGCGGTCTCGGATGATGAGGCCTCGTTTCCATGAACATTGTAACTCAGCCAGGAGACAGCCGGCTGCGTCTCGATGAGCTCCCGTGCCTCCGTATCGGAAAGGGCCTCGCCCGTCGCCAGGCGAAGGTTGTTCTCGCGGATCGCTTCAATTCGCGCCTGGTTGTCGACCGAAGTGATCACGAGGTAGTGAAGCGGCCGCCCTTCATGGGTGGCACCATACCGGTGCATGGTCACCCGGTCGGAAGCGTCCGCCACTTGCCGCAGGTAGGACACCAACTGATGGTACGGCGTATAGGCTTCACCGAGCTCAAAGCCCAACACTTGCTCCGGAGACGGTATGGCCGCATCATAGGTGAGTTGCGGATCAAACGCGAATCGGTCCGTATTCTGCTGCGCGCTCGTTGAAACGGAAGCTGCCGGAATCGCCAGCAGCAACCCGGCGACGAAAAAACGAAAAAGAGCCGGCAGGCTATCGGTTTGACCGGCAAGGGGGCTTTGAGTCAGCATGGGATTCAGATCGGTCATGTGGCTTGAAAAGCACGCGATGGAACGTGCGTGGCGGGATACGACGACCAGTGGTCCGGCGGCTTGAAGATACGCGCACAGCTCTTCACCGAATCCGAAGGTCTGCTGAAAACCGGCCAAGGCGCAAGCTTGCCGTACCGGTCGATTCGGATTATCATTAGGGTAGTTGGCTACCGCCATAACCGTAGCTTCACGAATGGCAAACGCCGGTGTGCCTGCTTGCCCGGGACAACCGGCTCCCTCATGTTTCAATCATAGAAGACAATGGGACTGTTCGATCGACTCAAGCGCGTATTCAAGTCCTCTTCCGGTACCGTATCCAGACGTGCGGAACAAGCGTTCGACGATATCAAGGATGCCACCGACGACTTCGTTGAAAAGGCCAAGCCCGTGGCCAGTTCGGCCAAGACGAAAATGGAATCGTTCGCCGACAAGGCGGAAGACGCCATCGACGAGACGGTAGAGCGGGCGGCTCCTTACGTAAGGAAAGCAGCGAAATCCATTGAGCATGCCACCGAGCGGGCCTCCGAAAAACTCGACGATTTCTTCGAGCGAGAAAAGGAAGACGCTTCGGCCGACGTGGTCGATGAACCCGAAACCGAGGAGAAGTACAGGCCTGCCCCGCAATCACCGAAACAAGAGGAAGTGCCGGCTGAACCTCCCGTCGTGGAGACCGGCGAGGCCGAGGATCCGGAGCAAGAGACCGGCGAAACCCCGGAGGAGCCGGACAAAACGATCGGCAGAAGGCCCTAAGCTCCACCCAATACGACGGGATCTTTCAGGATGGGTGATGGACCCCGGATCTCGATACTGACATCGGCCACGAAAGACCTCAATTGCGAATCGAGTCGCCTCCAATCGTCCGATTGCTGGTAGCGCGTCCAGTCATCGAGCGAATCCCATATGCAGCTCACACGGATCAACGGTGATCCAAGCAGATTCCGATTGGCTCGTATCTCAAGTAGTCCCGGGAACGACTGAATACTTTTTAGCGCCCTGTCCGTCCAATCGAGATAGACGTCATTTTTCGTTTCGGGCAGCAAGTCGTATCGGATGTGGGTTTCGACCATTGTGGCACCTCAATGGAAGCAATAAACTACAAGTGGCAGCGGAGCCGTTCGACGAACGGCTCCGCTGCTGTTGAG
>CAZIIP010000449.1:0-2870 GCA_964539455.1 uncultured Rhodothermales bacterium | reverse complement strand
GGAGCGGGCGCGAATCTCATCGCAGTCTCAAAAGCGGGCCATTCGGCTATCCGACTATGTCCAAGACCGGCTTGGCGACCGACTCTCCACGAGGTCCAGGGCTATCCCACAGAAGCTCTTTGATCAGCTCGTAAGGGACTTTCCGGAGAAAAAAGACAGGGTCCAGCAGGCTTGCGAGATCCTCACGCAGGTCCTCGGCAAGCCGGACAAGAAAAATCCGCTCCACGTCTCTCAAATTGTATTTTTAACCAAGAGGGAGATAGAGCGAATCGGGTCCCACTTGCGATCTGTGATTATGGATGACTCCAAGCTCACAGGCAAGGCGGCAAAGGACTTGGCAAAGGCGTGGGCTTCAGAGATCGGACTCAACGAGCGTCCGGCTGACGGTGTAGACATGGCGCTATTTGGCCGCATGACTACTGACGATGCAAATGCATTCGCCGGAGTGGACGCTGCCATGCAGGTAGCCCATGCCATCGCAACGCACACGACCATTACAGAGACGGACTATTTCACTGCCGTAGATGATCTCGTTGTCGAGAGTGGCGAACGGGGATCTGCCCATATAGGTGAGTCGGATTTCAATAGCGCAGTTTTTTACAAATATTTCTCATGCAACCTGGACCAATTGGTCAGGAATCTTGGAGACGATCGCGAAGCAGCGGTAAAAGCGTTGGAGGTTGTGCTAGATGCCGCCTGCCGGGTTACCCCGACAGGCAAGCAAAACAGCTTCGCATCTCACAGTGTGGCCGACGTCGCGCTGCTGGTAGTAAGAGATACGAATGTACCTTGTTCATTGGCGAATGCTTTCGAGCGAGCCGTTCCTGCAACCGAGAACGGATACCTGGACGGAAGCCTGTCTCGTCTGGCAAAGCGCTACACGCGCCTTGTGGATGCCTACGACCTTGACGACCGTGCTTGTCTGTTTGCGGTAGTCGGGGGATCACAAGAGGGCCCATTTTCGCATGCTGAACGACTTGAAGATCTTTGGTCCTTCTTGCGAAACCATACGAAGCAAGGCTAGGTCATGGCTGCTTTACTATTACATCTCCAGGGACCGATGCAAAGCTACGCCGATACAGGTTTCGGCCCGCTTCGGGAGGCGGGATTATTCCCTAGCCGCGCCGCTGTCTTGGGCATCGTGGCAGCCGCAAGGGGAATAGGCCGTGACTCTGCCGATCTGGTCGCACTCCATGAGGTCTGCAAGGTTCATGTGGCAACCGTTCTTCCGGGCCGCAGAATTGTGGACTATCACAGCGTGGAAGCGACGTTGAGGCGTGAGGATATTGAAAAATTTCGCTCATGGAATCGTCCAAAACGGGGAAACAAGATCCTGACGTGGAGAGCGTACCTATGTGACGCCCATTTTGTGGCTGTAGTCACAAGCTCAGACGAAAGCACGATCGAACGAGCATTCCAGGCAATGTGCAGCCCCGTTTATTCAACTTATTTAGGTCGCCGTGCATGTCCACCTGCAGTGCCATTACTGCCGGAGCGTGTTGTCGACGATCCGCTACACGCATTGCTCGAAGTGGCACAGTGTAGTGCGGAAAGCCTCCCTAAAACGGAAGAGAGCAGACGGCGCCAATACCATCTCGAAGTGGCCTGCTATCTGGATGGGAGGTATGAGTCCCCACCAGGGATGTTTGGAGGAGCAACACCGACATTTGGCACTCGGAGAGATCTTTTGGTTGCTCCCGGGAGGTCGTATGTCACGCGGCCATACACGCAACTGGTCTGGAAGCCGCCCGCCGAATCCGGAAACGGCAAACACGAAGAGTACTTCAATGCTACACCTTAGTCTTCTTCACTTGCCAAAAATATTACCCAAGTGGAGGCAACTTCAACTCTATGAAGCGCACCAGCTCATCTGGCGGGCATTTCCAGGGATGCCGCGAGAAAAACGTCCGTTTCTATACAGTCTGGACGACCGGGGTTTCCATAAAAGCTTGTTGGTACAGAGTACGCAGGCACCGACGTGGGACACCCTTGAAATTCCGGATTTAATTCGTGTAAAAACATTCGAGCCGGAAAAGATGCCGGTAGGGACCGAGCTGCAGTTCTTTTTGCGGGCGAATCCTACGGTAGACCGGCAAGGATATCTCGATGGAAAAAAGCGCCGCATCGCCGTCGGATCCAATCGCGAGCTGCTGGCCCGGAGACGAAACATAGATATTGACGATGTGCCGTCGCGCGAAGATCTTCTAGTGGAATGGATGGACAGGAAAGGTGCTTCCGGAGGTTTCAAGGTGCTGAAGTGCACTCCAGGGCCGACGGTAGAAAGATCTATCCTTCGCCCTGGCGATGTCCGTGCACGCAAGCCCCCAATGACAATACATGAGGTGGAGTTCAGTGGACTGCTTCGGACCGAGGATCCCTCTCGGTTCGCCGCCACGTGTGCCGGGGGAATAGGCCGGGCACGGGCATTTGGATATGGACTTCTGATGATCCGGCCAGCGTGAGTGTCAGGCCACTACTATAGGTACCAATCGTATTTGTCTGTTCTTTGACGTATTGAACGGCCAAAATTTCGATATTTTAAGTCTCTTCCCCGCACACGCGGGGATGATCCGCATGCGCGATGGGCGAGGGAGCAGGGGATGAGCTCTTCCCCGCACACGCGGGGATGATCCCCAGGCTGAACAGCGGGAGATCGCTGCCACACACTCTTCCCCGCACACGCGGGGATGATCCGAGTTGATTCCAGTGCTACCAGTTGTTCATCGGCTCTTCCCCGCACACGCGGGGATGATCCGAGTGCGCCTGTCTCATCTCTGATCTGATGCCGCTCTTCCCCGCACACGCGGGGATGATCCTCGTTCGTTGCGTGTCATTGGTCTGTCGGGTTGGATGGGATCAGGCGTCGCGGA
>CAZIIP010000448.1:0-2888 GCA_964539455.1 uncultured Rhodothermales bacterium | reverse complement strand
AGTGCATTACAACCAGAATATGATGGCGCGCGTGACGCCCCTGGCCGATGGGGTCATTCGTCGTGTGGCCCGGGATGTGGGCGGCGAGGTTGTCGCGGGCGAGGTGCTCGTGGAGCTGCACTCGACCCAGGCGGCGAACGCCAAGAGCGACTACCTGGCCGCACTGGTGGACCGTGACATCCGCAAGCAAGCCTTTGAGCGCGAGCAGCGACTGCGGGAGCAGAACATCGCCGCGGAGAAAGACTACCTCGAAGCCCAGGCCGCCCTTCGCTCGGCCGAACTGGCGGTCAACAACCTGCACCAGCGATTGCTGAACCTGGGCTTCACCGAAGATGAAATCTCGGCGATCAAACGGGACCAGGACACTTCAGCCCGGCTTGTGATCCGAGCGCCCTTTGACGGGACGATCGTCGAGCGTCACGCGGTTGCCGGTGAGGCCGTGTCGGTGGGAGACTCAATCTTCACGGTCGCCGACTTGTCCAGCCGCTGGCTGACCCTGTCTATTCCCTCGCGTTACATCACGCAGGTACGCACCGGCCAGCAGGTTGTGGCACGGTTCGACGAACTGCCGGGCGTCGACGTGCGTGGCGAGATCATCTGGATCGACACGTCCATTGATCCCCGCAGTCGTATGGTCAAAGCGCGGGCGATGGTCACGGACGACGTGGATCAGATCAAGACCGGACAGTTCGGCAAAGCACGCGTCGTGATCGGCGACAGCCGTCCCGCCATGATCGTGCCGCGGGACGCGGTGCAACGCCACGAGGGTGGTACGTACGTCTTTGTGCAGAATGAGACCGATCTGTTTTCGATTCGCCGCGTGGCGCTGGGGCAGTCCAGCGGCCAGACCATCGAAGTTCTGGCAGGTTTAACCGCAGATGAGTCCGTGGTCACCGAAGGCAGCTTTGTCGTGATGTCTGAATTTCTCAAGTCCCGGCTGGGTGCCGGCTGCGCCGACCACTGATCGCCGCAGCATCTTCACGGAGTATTTGAATGCTTGGTCGTATCGTTGAATTCTCGCTGCAAAACCGGCTGATCGTCCTGATCGTGACCGCCATCCTGTGTGGCCTGGGCGTCTGGCGGTTGACCATGCTGCCGGTGGATGCGTTCCCGGAAACCACACCGGTGCAGGTGCAGATCAACACCGTCGCCCCGGCGCTGAACCCCGAGGAAATCGAGCAGCAGATCACGCTGCCCATCGAGCTGAGTGTCGGCGGCCTGCCTGGGCTGGTCAACGTGCGGTCGACTTCGAAGTTCGGCTTCTCTCAGGTCGTGGCCACCTTCTCTGACGCGACGGACATCGTCGATGCTCGGCAGTACATCTCCGAACGCATCAATGCCGTCGAACTGCCCAAAGGCATCGAGCGACCGCAACTGGGCCCCATCGCCACCGGCCTGGGCGAGATCTTCCACTACGTCGTCCGTTCGAGCGATCCGAACCGGACGCTCGAAGAGCTGCGCACGATACACGACTGGGTCATCAAGCCCGAACTTCGCAAGGTGCCCGGCGTGGCCGAGGTCAACGCCTGGGGCGGCGAGGTCAAGCAGTATCACGTGGTCGTCGATCCGCAAGCCCTGTTGAAATTCGATCTGACAATGGATGACGTGTTCGAGGCGCTCGAACGCAACAACACCAACGTCGGCGGCGGGCTGATCACCACCGGCGGTGTCTCGCAGATGGTCCACGGCATCGGCCGCGTCACCAACATCCAGCAGATCGAAGACATCGTGATCGCTTCGTTCGACGGCGACCCGGTCCACGTGCGCGACATCACCCGTGAGGTGAAGATTGATCATGAAATCCGCCGCGGCGCCGTCACCGCCGATGGTCGAGGCGAGGTCGTGCTGGGCCTGGCGTTCATGCTCATGGGCGAGAACGGCAAGGTCGTCACCGAGAATCTCAAGGCGCAGCTCGAACAGGTGCGATCGGCCCTGCCGGGTGACGTGATCGTCGAGGTCGTCTACGACCGCACGGAACTGACCGCCGCCGTCATCGACACCGTGCAACACAATCTGCTGCTCGGGGCGGCGTTGGTCATCGTGGTGTTGTTCCTGTTGTTGGGCAACATCCGTGCGGGTCTGCTGGTTGCTCTGGTCATTCCTCTGACGATGCTTATGGCGATCCTGGGCATGTACGAGTTCGCCATCGCCGCGAGCCTGCTGAGTCTTGGAGCTATCGACTTCGGCATCATCATCGATGGTTCGGTCGTGATGACCGAGGCGAACCTGCGCAACCTTGCCGAACGATCGCGTGAACTGGGCCGCAAACTCACGCCCGCGGAGCGCCTGGAGGTGGTGATCCGCTCGGGCAAACAGGTCTCCCGACCGATTGTCTTCGGCATCGGCATCATCCTCATCGTTTTCCTACCGGTACTCACCCTTCAGGGCATCGAGGGCAAGATGTTCAAGCCGATGGCGTGGACCTTCATCTTCGCGCTGCTCGGCGCGCTGGTGATCGCTCTCACGCTTTCACCGGTGCTTGGCTACTACTTCCTGCCACGCAAGTCCAAGCACCGCGTTGGCTTCTTCGAGCGGCTGGTCACGAGGACCTATGGCCTGCTGCTCGCCGTCGCGGTGAAACTGCGGTGGGTGGTGCTGCCCGTTGTCATCGGCCTGCTTGTCCTGACCGGTTGGCAAACCACGCGACTGGGCGGGGAATTCCTGCCTCGTCTCAGTGAAGGAGCCATCGTCGCCAACACCATCCGTCTGGCTGGCATCTCCATCGACCAGTCCACCGACTGGAACACGCGGATCGAGCGGCAACTGATGGACGCGTTCCCCGATGAGGTCCGCCACGTCTGGAGCCGCATCGGCACCGCCGAGGTGGCAACCGACCCGATGGGCACCGAACTGACCGACATCTTCGTCTCCCTCAAGCCCCGCGAGCA
>CAZIIP010000447.1:0-2897 GCA_964539455.1 uncultured Rhodothermales bacterium | reverse complement strand
GAAAACCTGATCACAGTGGGCATCGCACTGCCGATCGACCAAACCCAGTACGTTCGTCCGATGGTCAGTGCCGGCATGATGGCGGTTGATCGATACAACCGCTCCAATCCGGTTCACCCCGTGAAATTGATCGTCATCGACTCCGGAGGCAATGGGAGAGACGCGGTACGGGCCACCGAACATCTGATTCGCGAGGATGGAGTGGACGCTATCATCGGCCCGCTTTACAGTGAAGAGGCACGTGGTGCCGCTGTGGTGGCGGACCGGGCGGGCGTCCCAATGCTGGTGCCGATGGCCACCGATGCGTCCGTGTCGGAGCGTATGAACACGGTACTGCAAACCAATCCGACGTTAGAAATGCGCGGTCGGCTGATGGGTCGCTATGCCGTACAACGGCTTCGACTGGGCAGACTCGGCATCATTGTTCAGCGGGAAACCGATGCCGAACGCTACGCCACCGGCTTTATCTCGGAAGTCATCACCAACGGCGCCGAGATCGTACTGGAGGTTCGGCTGGAGGATACCCGGCAGTGGTACCAGCTGGCGGATGCCATCGAACGCGACACGCTGACGTACCTCGACGCCGTGTACGCACCGGTTACGGGGGGCAACGCGCAAGACCTCATTCGTGCGTTGCTGGACGGCATCGACAGCATGGATCCGGGGATCCGCATTCTGGGAAACGGGGAATGGATGAATCTGCGCAATGCAGATCAGGCAGAGCAGCATCTGGCCGTTTTTACGGGAAGCTTTGAAACGGATACCACGGATATGCGGTATCGTGCCTGGGCGGCCGACTTCGAGCAACGATTCGAGAGGGAGCCGGGTGAAATGGCTGTGGTGGGCTGGGACGTGATGAGTTTTCTCATCGAAGTCATCCGCACCATCGACTTTCGAAATGAACTGGTGGATGCCTTGCGGGAATCCGAGCGATATCGTGGTATCGGACGCGTTATAGATTTCAAATCCGGAAATGTCAATCAGGCCGTCCCGTTCCACACGTATCGCAACGGTGAACCGGCGGTGGTCGATTAGGGCCTGTTCACACTAGCTTCGGCAAAGGAACTGCACTCCCGGCCTCCCGTAACACGGCACCCACCTTTCCAAGCACTTGCAACCCTTGCGAATGACTACACGAAACAGCCTCCTTCTCCTCCTGGCGGTGACCCTGCCGGTAGCCTCACTTGCCGGCTGTTCAGGTGCCCGCTTGACGGCGGCTACCGCAGAGGAGGCATTTCGACGAGGGGCGGAGCAGTATGAGAGAGAAAACTACTCGCGTGCTGCAGAGGCCCTCCTCATGGTTTTCGATTTCGGAAGGGCCCATGAGTGGGCGGCGGATGCGCAGTTCATGTTGGCCGAATCCTACTTCAACAGTGGACAGTTTCTGCTGGCTGCAAATGAATATGATCGGTTCGCGCAGCTCTATAGCGGAGATTCCCGTGTGGAGGAGGCGCACTTCAAACGTGCCATGAGCTACTACGAGTTGTCTCCTATGTACGAACTCGATCAAAACGCTACCCGGCAGGCAATTACCTATCTGCGGCTCTATGCAAGCCTGTATCCACAGGGCAGGTTTCTCGAGGCGGCGGGACGGATGATCGATGAGCTTCAATCGAAACTTGCACACAAGCAGTATGCCGCCGCCGAGATGTACGAAAGGCAGAGAGAATATCAGTCTGCCGCCCTGACGTATGAGCGTGTGCTCGACTCCTATCCCAATACCGAGTGGGCACCGAAAGCGATGCTGGGAGCGATCCGTAGCTATATCCTCTATGCGGAACTGAGTATCGAGAGCCTGCGTGCAGAACGACTCGATCGGGCTATTGAGACCTACGAGAGCCTCATCCAAATATTTCCCGACGCACCGGTCCTGAAAGAGGCCGAGTTGCTCTACGAGCAGGCGCTTCAGGCCAAAGAAGAGCTTCAGGCCGGTAACAATACGGAGCCGGAGCAAATCTCGGGTTGACTCCCAGGCTGCGCAACCGTAACTGGACCGTGAATATCGGATTGTTCGGTGGATCGTTTAACCCTCCCCACGTGGGTCATCAGATTATTGCGGAGTGGATCGCCGAACATGCCGGGCTTGCTCGTGTCTGGTGGATTCCGGCCGCCATTCCGCCACATCATACCAGAAAACCGCTGGAGACCGGCGAACACCGGCTTGCCATGACCCGGCTTGCCGTCCGTTCCAACCAGCGTTTCGATATCTCCACCGTGGAACTGAAGCGAAAAGGCCGCTCATACACCGTAGATACCGTCAGGGAACTGACCGCTCGACATCCGGAGCACACGTTTTCGCTGATTATCGGGGGCGATAGCCTGACGTCATTCCCGAGTTGGAAACAGCCGGAGACCATTATCGATATGGTTCCCTTGCTGGTGTATCCCCGACCGGAAGCGGGTCCTCCCGACCTGACGGATGCCATGCAAACACGCGTGGCAATCGTCGACGCGCCCCTTATCGGCATATCGAGTTCGGAGATTCGGAAAAAACTGTATGCGGGATTATCTGTTCGATACCTGATGCCGGAGGAGGTAATTCGCTACATCGACTCCCACCGGCTCTACCGTAGCGGCTTCTGAGAAAAGGAAGCTCTTGATTTTTCACCAACATGCTGACGGAATTATGGCACTTCAATCAGAAATGATAGATCTGGGAACGCCTGCGCCCGAATTCAACCTGCCGGCCGTGAATCCGGATGTGGACGATGCCGGCGATACACACCGGTCACTTTCGGACTATGCCGGCGCGAAAGCACTGGTAGTGGTATTCATATGCAACCACTGTCCCTATGTCAAAGCGATCGAAGACAGGCTTCTTGCGCTTGCCCGATCGTTTGCCGAGCGTGGCGTGCAATTCATCGGTATCTGCTCCAATGACGCAGAACACTACCCGG
>CAZIIP010000446.1:0-2901 GCA_964539455.1 uncultured Rhodothermales bacterium | reverse complement strand
CTGGCGCGCGGTGTGTGCGCCGTTGCAGGCGCCCGAGACCATCACCTGGAAGAAGCGAAAATGTGGAAAACCGTAGGCTCCGATATCTGGGGTTAAGAGGGCTTGAAGCGCACCGGCGATGCCGATCAGGTACGCGAATTGATACAGCAGCCGGTTCTCCGTCATCAGCAATGCCGAGCATAAAAAGACCATGACGCTGCAAAGATGGAACGGCAACATGGTCTGCAGTGTCCATTGTCCGGTTGCGAGGTTCCACGCATGCCAGATCGTTTCATCGATAAGAAGAACGGAGATCAGACCGATCCGAAAAATCATGTCTAAACGCGTCCGGATCCGTTTCCTGAAAATGATGATCCCCAGGTTGGTGGCCAGCACGAGGAGCAGTGCCGTGACGTGTGGTATGTCGAAAAGCTGGAATGGTGCTCCGGTAGGTTTACCGGAAAAGAGCTGTTGCATACAACCCTGCTGAACGAAGATTACGCAAGGACAGACCTGAATGAGTACCCGGTCGGCTCGTTCGCCCCCCCAATGATCGTACACTCACGGGACGGATGCAACGCTTCGATAGCTCGATCACGTTATCTTCTATCTGCGGGCATGAATGCATGCGTACAATGTGCGCTTGTTTTACCGCAGATTGGAGATCGGCTATTTATGCACGGTCACTGTCGGAAGATGCCCGGTAGTCGAGGTGGAGGTTGTTTCGATTCCGCAAGGCACCATACGGGAATCTTCTTTGAACCTTTCGTACGTCCATTTACATTTCTGTCGTTCGGCTATGCAGAATAACGAATCAGGAAGCGGCACATCATGAAACAGTTTCCCGACGGATTCACCTGGGGGAGCGCAACGTCCTCCTATCAGATTGAAGGGGCGTGGAACGAGGGAGGCAAAGGCCTTTCGATCTGGGACGCATTCGTCAGAACCCCCAAAAAGGTGTACGAGGGTCATACCGGAGATCGGGCGTGTGACCACTACCACCGGTTCCGCGAGGATGTCGAATTGATGGCGGACATGGGGCTCCAGGCGTACCGCTTCTCGATCTCCTGGCCGAGAATACAGCCGGCAGGGTACGGCGAGCCCAATCCGGAAGGCATCCGCTTCTATTCCGAGCTCATCGATGCCTTACTCGAACGCGGCATCGAGCCATGGGTGACACTCTATCACTGGGACCTGCCGCTTGCGCTGCAAATGGAGCACGACGGATGGTTGGGTGACGAAATCGTCAAAAGCTTTGTTCGGTACGCGGAAATATGCTTCGAGCACTTCGGCGATCGTGTTAAACACTGGATCACGCTCAATGAGCCGTGGGTGGTGGCCGTTTTCGGGTACGGAAAGGGTGTGTTTGCTCCCGGCCGCGTCTCCCGATCGGAGCCGTATCGGGCCGCGCACAATCTACTGAGGGCGCATGCCCATGCAGTGGATGCCTACCGCAGAGAATTTCGGGATGAGCAGGAAGGCGTGATCGGCATAACAAACAACTGTGACTGGCGCGAGCCGCTCTCGGATACGCTCGAAGACCGGGCGGCGGCTCAGACCGCCCTCGAGTTCTTTCTGGGCTGGTTTGCAGATCCCATTTATCTGGGTGACTATCCCGAAACCATGAGAATGCGGGTCGATGAACGGTTGCCCAAGTTCAGCCTGGAAGACCGCTATTTGCTCAAGGACTCGAGCGACTTTTTCGGTCTGAACCACTACACGACCATGTATGTCTCACGTCCGGATCCGGGTGAGGAAGTTGAGGAGGAGGTCTATGCCAACAGTGGTATTGCAGAGGATCAGGACGTCCGGCTGTCTATCGATCCGGAGTGGGATAAAACGGATTTCGGATGGAGTGTCGTTCCCTGGGGCTGTCGCAAGCTCCTGCAGTGGGTCGACGAGCGGTACAACAAGCCGCCTATTTACCTTACGGAGAACGGGTGTTCCTACCTCGATTCGCTAGAGGACGGAGCCGTGAAGGACGAGCGGCGGATCGCCTATCTGGAGGCTTATCTGGGCGCATGTCATGATGCAATCGATGAAAACGTCGATCTGAGGGGTTATTTCCTCTGGTCGTTGATGGACAACTTCGAATGGGCGCACGGATATTCGCAACGGTTCGGAATCCACCACGTCGATTTCGACACGCTGGAGCGCATACCAAAGGCCTCGGTATCCTGGTACGCACGCGTAATGGCCGAAAATGGACTGCTCTAACGTGGAATGAACCGACCCGGCGGTCGGACGCCCCGGCCGTGAGGCGACACGAGGCGGTACAGGGCCGCTTTAGCCAAACTGTTCACTCAAATGCCGATTTTATGCGAAGCGCTATCCTTTTGATGTTCGGTTTGATCGTAATGATCGGATGCAGTGGACCTCAGGCGGAGGATCATCCGCCTGATATGCCTGCACTCCGAAAAAACGCAGATGCGATCCAGTTGCTCGTGGATGGGGAGCCGTTCGTTGCCCTTGCCGGGGAACTGCATAATTCGAGCGCTTCAGATCTGACATATATGGCCGGGATCTGGGATCGGCTGGAACGGTCGGGGCTCAATACGGTGATCTTGCCGGTCTCTTGGGAATTGGTCGAACCGGTAGAGGGGCAGTACGACTTTTCCCTGGTCGACGGGCTCATCGAAGGTGCGAGAGCCCACGGCTTCAAATTGATTATCACCTGGTTCGGCAGTTGGAAGAACGGCGATTCGAGTTACGTGCCGTTCTGGGTGAAGAGGGACAGGTCGCGGTTTCCCCGGGCCGAAAATGCCGGCGGTGAAACCATGAATGCGCTCTCGGTTTTTTCCACGGAATCACGCGACGCCGACGCAAGGGCATTTGCCGCGCTCATGAGGCATATCAGGCGGATTGACGAGGGACGCTACACGGTAATCATGGTACAGGTGCAAAATGAAGTCGGACTCCTTG
>CAZIIP010000445.1:0-2911 GCA_964539455.1 uncultured Rhodothermales bacterium | reverse complement strand
CGGGAAGAGCCGCACGTGAACAGGTGTCTGTTGCGGTACGCCGGAACAGACGGAAACGTGAATGCCGGCTCTCCTACCGCTGTTTGAAACGGCCATAGTCGAGGTGGGAGTGAGACTTACGCATTCAGCAGATACCCGAGCGTTGATTCCACCGGCACTTCGATTTCTCCCATTCTCCACGTGAGTTTATAGAGCGGATCCTGCCGTTCGTCGATCGCTCTTTTTGCGTCGGCAGGGATGGGCGTTACAAGAAGCCCGGCATGCTGCAACCGATGGGGACCATCTGCATGCATTGGCGGCACGGCGTTCCAGCTCTCCCTGAATTTCACATCGGTGCGATATAGTTCCGCAAATAGGTAATGATACCAGAAATACGGATAGAGGCGCATGCCCCGGCGAACCAGGGTGCTGAACCACCATCGCGTTCGAAGGCGCAAAATCCGGACAAGACCGTTTCGGATGACGCGAGACCATCCGCCTGAATCGTAGCTTCGAAACCGGTTATCACGCCAATACCTGTTCGTCGCTCGTCGCCAGGCCTGCGCGATGTAGCTTCCCGGACTGGCTGCCTGAAACCAGCTCGCGACCATTCTGTCTGCAGCCGGCGAATGAAATGCGAAAAAACCGTCTCCCGTGAGCGGCTCCAACCAGTCATCCAACGACGCCATACAGAAACACGTGGCATCTACCCACACGCCTCCCCGGTCAGCCAGTAGATTGGAACGAACGACATCCGACAATCCCGGCAGACCAATCGCATTGGAATTGCGGCCCAATATGCCGCGAACGTCTACAAGTTCGGCGATCCCCTCCCGATCCAGGAAGTGGACTTGCCAGCCGGGATTCATTTTCAACCAGGAATCGTAACACGCCTTTACCACAGTCGGCATCGCCTCGACTCCCTGGTACCACAGAAACCATATATCCTTTGGGATGGTCATCGCGCATCACATGGCTATTGGTATTTTGATTACATCGTCGATAATAATCGGCTCAAAATACATATCCGAATCGCTCAATTTCATATCGGTAGATTTTCGATATCCGCTCGACCAACCCGGTATCATAGTACGACCGATACTCTTCCCTTCTTTTTGATGCATTCAAATGCGGAATGACAACATCATCTTTTATACTTATTGTATGATTAAGCAAATCCGCCAATTCAGAATGCAGATTCTCAAACATGATCACATTTGGAACAAGTAAATCGCCGCTTTCAGAAGTAATAAAATAATGCAGAGAACGGGTGAGACCACGTGTCGGATCGAGAACGTCGACGAATTGGTCAAATGTGGTCTTTGACCTGATCAATTGTTTTATTTTTCTTTTAAATTTAGTTAATGCTGGCTGTCCCGGCACCTCATGAAACGTTAGATGATGATGATAAAGTGAAACAACCCGGTCGAAAGGATTTCGTACTACGCAGAATCTCGTGTAATCATCCCAATTCCAGCCTTTTTTTTCAAAAATATCTTTTAACTCCCTGGCAGGCATGTGGTTGTAATAGGGAAATTCCTCCGTAGTATTTGAAATGTGAACGGCCCGGACATCGGAGTAGGGTTCCAGTATATCCCGTACCGTTGTGCTGGCCGCTCTCGGAAACGCGAGAAAAACGAAACCGTATTTGTGTGAGATTCTCATACTAGACGATAACACGGGTTGAGAACGAATGCAGCGTGCGGAAAGACCGCTCTCGACAAGAGTGTGGACGTGAAATGGATGGCAATCATGAGAATGTATCGAGCGCCTCCACAATTTCCGGCATCCCCGAATAGATTGCCGCTGCCCTTTTACGTAAGGGATCGTACATGACCAGATCTCTGAAGAGCTGATCGTCTGCGTATGTCTCCCATCTGCGTAGCGTGTTCATTTGCTGCGCATTTTTGTCATACGACATTCCGTCAAACGAATCTCCCCAGGTTGTAGGACCGTATCTGGCTACGCGGTCCAGTCCCTTGTCGGAGGAGGCCAAACCAAGCCGCTCCGCATACGTTTCACGGCTTTCGTTTGAGGTAAACCAAGTGTTATAATCAATGCCGAGATAGGCCCCGGAACGCAGGCTACGTAAATATGCCTCCGCATACCGTATCCACATGTCCCTCGCTCCGTACAGCGCCTCTATCGAGGGTTTGACATTGCATCCCCTGTGCCAGCGCAGTTTGCTGGCCATGAGATTGTATGGATCCCTTATGACGAGGATCCTGTCAAATCGGGAGGCGGGCCCAAGCCATGCGGTCCTGTTGATAACATTATGCATCAAACGAATAGTTAATAATTTTTTCTCTTCAAAATTATAAATCAATAATTTATCGGCACAAAAACCTCTTTCCAATAACTGGATTTCGGAAAGATTCACCTCATTCATTATTGCGGGATCAAAGAGTGTAGCTGTTTGGTGTTTTTCTAGAGGGTTTTTAATGTGCGAACAAGTATTAAGAAAAACCGAAGGTGTACTCAAATTGGCTCTAATCCAGTTAATGATTGCATGGTGTCCCGATCTCTGTTGAGCCACTATTTCCATCAAACGGCCGTAGCCGGTCTTACGCCACGCATTGAATGCCGCTCTTGGAATATTTGCTGCAAATGTTGCCGCTGCAAAATAATATGCATTGAGTCTTCGGACCATATTTTGACGGTTATTAAGTCACTATTATCAGTTTTTTGGATATCGAGTGATATGTGAAACAAATATAGCAATTAATGCTGTTTCGCATCGTGCCCGGTGGATAATGAATCTAAAAATATCCGGTTCAATTATCAGGTTTCGACCTTAGCATAGATCTTTGCATACCTGTTTGCCATTTGCTCCAACCCGAAGTGCGCGTGCGCCTGGTCAATGGCGGCTCTTCCCGCCTCCATGCGGAAATCTGCATCGCCGGACAAACGCATGAGCGCCTCCTGCAACGCC
>CAZIIP010000444.1:0-2935 GCA_964539455.1 uncultured Rhodothermales bacterium | reverse complement strand
GTCGACGACTACTTCGACAATACGGTCGTCCGTCACAACGTCGACGTGGATATTGATGCCATCGATTACCTCGAACGAGCGATCAAAGAGCTGGAAGCCTACCTGGTCCGGCAGACAAAGGTCCATGACGTGCAGACCTTCCACCGACTCAGGACCGCCGCGGGCACTATAACGGGACGACTGCGTGTCGAGCCGGCCTTTTGAGCGGACTCCGGCGGGGACGGGAATAATTCGAGGGCGAACTGCAAACGAGCGGTACCATGAAAGCCGGAATCCGGCGAACGTGTTGACCCTCAAAGCGTGTAGGGCGCAGCTGCAGCTTCAAATTCAAAAATCAGAATACTCCCGCAAAGGTGGCGCTAAGAACGGCGGAGGCGATCAAGAATCCAAGCGGCGGCATCGGAACAGGTCGAGCCCTGGCTACGCACTCGAAATGTGAGAAGGAGTGACTTCCGAACCCTACAACGAAACGACCAAGAAAGCGGTTTCATCTGTCGGGCTAACGACTTGCATAAGCTGCGGGGCGGCTTGCGCTTGAAACCTTCCTTTGCAAGACACCAAATGACGATATTCGAGGCCGCTTACCCTCGGGGCGAAACCCTGTCAGCTTGATGCTGGGTTAGGTTGCCTTTATTCCAGTGCAAAAAAAATCATCCACACCTTAATTCAGACCAAAGGTGATCTTTATTCGTTTAAGCATCTATACGATAATCCTGACCGGTTCTCTATTTTCCTTAATACACTCGTTATCAGCTCTTTTTTTTCGGTCAGTTTCTTACCCGTACTCTGAACCGTTTTTATCTGCCTGACTGGGGGAAATGCAACCTTTCCTTGAGTAAATGAGTACATCAAAAATAGAACCGCATAATTCACTGCCATGATGAGTCGCTGTATAATCTTAGTCTCTACGATTTCAAAACCATACTGATGCACATTTCGCTTATTGAAGAAATACGAACTGCCCTTGATCCTTGTTTCATACAGATGGTTGGTTTCAAGATATTGAACGAATGCAAGCAAACCAGCAATAAACTGCTCCACTACTTGATGACGAGCCGTTTCTCCAGCTTTTTGCCAACTGAAAACGAAGACGTAATCAAACACCGTTCCGCCATGCAGAATGAAACCGTCCGATTTATCCTTTTCGACCAAAAACAATGGGGAAAAATAGATCAATCGCCCACTGCGATGCCCCAATGGTGTGTCAACAAACTGCGCTAGAATGAACGCTAAAGGATACAAAAACACTGACCAGTACCAACCGAGCAATAGTCCTGCGAAACTTAAGCTGATTAGTACAAGGAATATCACCCCGCACAGGTACAGAAATGTATTTTGTTTGCGTTTTGACCATTCATAGAAACGATGTGGCTTTTTTTGCATTTTCGTAACGATGACCTTTGGCAACCTAACGGCTGAGTCTGCCGCGAAGGGCGACGCGAGCCCAACGATGGCAATGTAGACGCGGCCGAGCGAGGAGGCATGACCCCCGAGCCCTTCGTCGGCAGAAGCGATTGGTTATGCAGCGTCTCGTGGAACCGGCCTGTTGAACTAATGTTTAACGGGCGTTACTCCAGGGCGCACTAACGGCAATTGACCATGCCCGACACTCTCAAGGTACGGAAATTCGGCGGCTCGCTCGGCATCATTCTCCCGAAGAACGTCTCCGATTCGCTTGCCCTGCAGGAAGGGGACGAGCTCTTTGTCTTGGCGACTGCCGAGGGGATCAACATCACTCCCTATGATCCCGACTTTGCGGCCGCTCTCGACGGCGCGCGTGAATTCATGCGCACACATCGCGATGCTTTTCGAGAACTTGCAAAGTGACCCAGGACATGCAAGAGCCGACCTGGCTGACCTCGGTACAGGTGCGCATGCTGCATGCTGAGTCGCTCCGACTTTTCGGAGGTGGTGTCGGGCTGCGAGATGCAAATCTGCTGGAGAGTGCTATTGCTCGTCCGAAACATCTCTTTGCTTACGGAGACAATCCCAGCCTATTCGAATTGGCAGCGGAATATGCTCTCGGATTGGCACGGAACCAAGCCTTCGTTGATGGAAAAAAGCGGGTCGCGCTTCTGGCGGTTCGGGCCTTCCTGTTTGTCAACGGCTTCTGTTTTGCGCCCGACCAGGTCGAGACGGTCACCACGTTCGAGCGATTGGCTGCCGGCCGGCTTGATCAGCGTGAACTGTCCGATTGGATCAAGCGAAATGCAGTTCCACGCAGATAGCTCGGAGAAAGCTGCCTAACGGTTTTGTAGGGTACCAGCACAAAACTGAAGGTTTACAACCGTAAGTCTATCACTGTTGGAAACGCGGAGCAACTACCAAACGGAAAACGCCGTCGCGCTTTGGGTTCGCGTTGACCCACTGGTTATGCGCCATTCTCACGGGAGAGGATCGATCTTTTCCAGCGGTTCAAGATCTTTCGCTTTCTGCCATTCAGCAAGCAATTCGTCTTGGTGCAGCGCAGCCCATTCGGCAACCATGCCCATAATTCGAGGAGGAAGTTTCCCCTGGATCACGCCGAGTGTATTGATGCTAATGAGCGCTTCCTCACCTCCATACTCCGCATGAAAGTGAGGTGGATTGTGATCGCCGAACTACATCTTGATGATGATCCCGTAGAACCGGCTGATCTCAGGCATCGACGCTCATTTCGCGCAGGTTGGGAAAGACTTCCTCCGGGGTCTTGCCGGTCAGGCGTAAGTACAGCGCGTCCGGACACATGTCAATCTCGTCGTTCCAGGCCACTTGGCCATGCTCCCCGATGTAGACCTTCTCGAAGGTGCCATATTCATTCCAGAGCTTGAAGATCCCCCTTCCGGCGAACTCAGAGAGATCAACTTCGCCCTCAGTTCCATCTGAATAGCGTAGCCAGAGCTTGTAGACTGGAAGCGCCCTTACTTCTATCGGTTTGAACATAGGTATTCCTTTT
>CAZIIP010000443.1:0-2936 GCA_964539455.1 uncultured Rhodothermales bacterium | reverse complement strand
ATCATCATATCCGGCGCACTCATGCTGCCGTGGAAAAGAGCTCGGAGAGGCATGGATAAGGCCTAGACATCCAGTTCCGTCGCCTCTTCCGCATTCGCCATGATGAAGTCGTATCGCTCACCGGCGTTTTTTCCCATCAGATTGCTGATGGTCTTCTCGGTCAACAGCTTTTCCGTGTCCGGAATCGTTACCTGAAGCAATCGTCTGCGTTTAGGATCCAGTGTCGTGTCCCACAGGGCCCTGGGCATCATCTCTCCCAATCCCTTAAAGCGCTGGATTTCTATCCTGGCGTTCGCACGTTTTTTCCGTTCACGCTTCTCGATGCGTTCCCTGTCGGGCTCATCGAGTGCCCAGTAGGTCTCCTTGCCCACATCGATCCGGTAAAGCGGGGGCTGGGCGAGATAAACGTGTCCCAACTCAATTAACGGGCGCAGATATCGATAAAAAAAGGTGAGCAACAATGTAGATATGTGGTGCCCGTCGGAATCGGCGTCCATCAGCAATATCACGCGATGATAGCGCAGTTGATCCGTTTTGAGGGCGTCTCCAAGCCCACATCCCAGCGCGAGCGCGATGTCACTCAGTTCCCTGTTGGCGGCCACACGACGCTGATTTGCCTGCTCCGCATTGAGCACCTTCCCTCTCAATGGAAGTATGGCCTGCGTCTTGCGATTGCGTCCCTGTTTGGCCGAGCCGCCGGCCGAGTCTCCCTCGACAATAAAAAGCTCGCTTTCCCTCGGATCCGTTGAAGAACAATCGGCCAGCTTGCCGGGCAAAGTCAGGCGGTGACTCACATAGGTTTTTCGCCTTATCTGCTTGGAGGCCGCCCGGCTGGCCAGCCGGGCCTTCGCTGCTTGAATGATGCGCGCAACGATCGCCTCACCTGTGGTCGGATGGGCATTCAGAAAACCCTCGAGTTCGAGTCTTACGGCTCCCGAGACAATCGAGCGCGCTTCGGGATTGTTGAGCTTCTCCTTCGTCTGACCCTGAAACTGCGGATCCACAACAAGGAAATTGACGATCGCAAAAGCACCTTCGCGAATATCATCAGACGTGATTTCCAGCTTCTTTTCGCCCAGGTTGTGCGTTTCCACATAGGAACGCACCGCGCGGGCGATCGCATCACGCAGACCAGTCTCGTGTGTTCCACCATCCGGTGTAGGAATACCGTTTACGTAGCTTCGTATCTGTTCACGTGGCTCTTCCGTCCACTGCATGGAGACCTCGAGACGACAGTCCTCCGCGAATTCTTCCTGCCTCAGGTAAAAAGCATCCGGATGGACCCGTCGAGCTTCCGCCGCATCTATCACATGTGCCAGATACTCCTTGATGCCGCCCTCATGGTGAAATGCCTGCCGGGTTCCGTCAACTTCATTTCGGAATGAGATCTTGAGATCTCCATTTAAATAGGCCTTCTCGTCGAGTCGTTCGGCTATCAGTGCGGCGTCAAATCCCAGATCGCCGAATATTTCGGCATCGGGACGGAAATAGATCGATGTACCAGAGCCCCTGCTTCCGTTGCTTTCCTTCCGTAGCTTTGTTTTTGGGATTCCTTTAGAGTACGTCTGTTTGTAGGTCTTTCCGTCACGCCTGACGACTGCCACCATCTCCTCCGACAATGCGTTCACGACCGAGGCGCCAACGCCGTGCAGTCCACCGGACGTGATATAACTCGAGTTGTCGAACTTGCCGCCGGCATGAAGCGTGGTGAGAATCAATTGAAGCGTCGGTATCTTCTTTTTGGGATGTGGATCTACCGGAATGCCCCGCCCGTTGTCCGACACCGTGCAACTCCGGCCATCGCGGTGAAGGACTACCTCGATCAGGGACGCATAGCCGTTTGTGGCTTCGTCTACCGAATTGTCCACAATTTCCCATAGCAGGTGATGGAGTCCCGATTTCCCCGTTCCGCCGATGTACATGCCGGGCCGCTTCCGCACCGGCTCCAACCCTTCGAGGACCTGGATGTCCTTCCCCGTATATGTTTTCGCTGCCATTTTTTGCTGGTCAACAGGCTATAGGACTCTTTCTATGTTATTTCCGGAAAACGCCGCACGAATATATGTACTATATGTGTAGTGTTAAAGGACAGGACATCATTCAAGGCGAGCGAAAACACCTAAGGGACGGCTTTTGGTGAGAGCGAAAAGAAGTCGATTCCTTCACCGGGATGAATGTCCAGAATGCCGGCCCGCGTAAGTAGCAGCAGTTTCCAGGAAGCCTCTTTTTTTGTTAGATCGGCGACACGCGCGTATTCAATTACGGTAATCCGCTGGTAAGTCTCCAGGTAGCGCATGAGCAGTTGCTCGTGCCGTCCAAATCTGAAATGCGTGTCCGTTTTTTTGCGCGACCACCGCATCAGACGGATCATTTCCTTGCTTGCCTCTAGGCTCTGATCCGCTATTCTGATATAGGCCACCCCCCGTGGGGAGCCGTTTTTCCCGCCGGTCAAGAAATGCGGCTTTTCCGCCGAGTCCGGAACATCCACTACGAGCACCTCCCGCCTTCGCGTGACCGGTATTGCATACACTTCGAACGCGACTTCAGGATTACAGTGCTCCAGAACGGCTTTCTCAAACAGAAAAAGCTCTTCGTGAATGTCCTTCACGCCGCGAATACTCCCGTCGTCATCGACGCCCAGCAACACTTTCCCGCCTTTTGTATTCGCAAGGGCAACGATCTCCTTGGCAATGCGCTCCGGAGCCGGCATTTTCCGTTTGAATTCCAGAAAAAGACCTTCGCCGGTCGAGACGAGGCGCTTTAATTCTTTCAGCGTCATCACCAAATACGTGTCAAATAACCCCGATCAGGCCTTATTGTGCCCGGGATTTCGTTCAGGTCGGTACCCTGGTAGCCAATGCTCGGTCTTCGCACTGCGGGTCATGAGATCCCTGACCGCATCGAGCGGTCTCTTGCCCTGAAAGAGGATCTCGTAG
>CAZIIP010000442.1:0-2937 GCA_964539455.1 uncultured Rhodothermales bacterium | reverse complement strand
GCAACGATGCTGCATTCGAAGGCTGTGATGCCTACAAGTTCTTCTGGCAGGTGCTCGAGCGGGACGATATCGATGCGGTTTGTCTGGCGCTGCCCGATCACTGGCATGCCTACATGGCCGTAGCCGCCGCAAAAGCCGGCAAGGACATGTACAGCGAGAAGCCGCTGGCACGAACGATCAGCGAAGGTCGCAAGATGGTGGAGGCCGTCCGCAAATATGATCGGGTCTTCCAGACCGGCAGCCAGCAGCGGTCGGGTGAACAATTCCGGCATGCCTGCGAGCTCGCCCGCAACGTCTACCTCGGCGATATTCAGAAGGTCTATGCCCGGGTCGGCGGGATCTCCATGGAACCGGATCTGCCGGGACAGGAGGTACCCGAGGGCTTCCTGTACGAACTCTGGCTAGGCAACGCACCGTCGGCGCCCTACCACGAGTATCGCGTAAGCGGCAAATACGCCACGGATGGCAATACCTGGCGCTCGTGGCGGCCGTATTCCGCCGGACATATCTCGGATTGGGGCGCCCACAACTTCGACATCGCGCACTGGGGCCTTGGAAAAGATCGCTGGGGGCCGCATCGCATTGTCATCGCGGAGGAGACCGAGGACAATGAGCTGACGCTCATGTACGAAAACGATATTCCGGTGGTCAAGAAGGAAGGACCGCACACGGGAATGGTCCAGTTTGTCGGCACCGACGCCTGGGTGGGTGTGAGCCGCGACGGAATCTGGGCGTCGGATGACAGCTTGCTCGAACTGGAGATGAAACCTGGCGACGTGCACCTGTACCACAGCGACGACCATCGGAGGGATTTCCTCAACTGCGTTAAAACACGCCAACAGCCGATCTGTGATGTGGAGATCGGTCACAGTTCACTGACCGCCTGCTTGACCTCCGAAATCGCCCTCCGTCTGGGCCGTACACTCGAATGGTGCCCGAAGAATGAGATCTTCAAGAATGATGACGAGGCGAACGGGCTGCTCGAACGGGATATGCGGGGGCCGTGGGGTGTTTGAGGTTGATTCCTGAGGCAATTCGTGGAGGGAGAATCGAAAATTGATAAAGTTTCTAGATTCTAGGAGTTTGTCGGACTTGAAAAATAACCCCTTTGTACTTATTGGACTTAAGTGCGATTGGCGTCGTGACAGATTTATTGTTAATAAAGAACATACGCCGAAAGTCCGACAGCCTCCTAGGAGACCGCCTCCAGCTAATTCCTCTCCTTCCGCCTCCCCACCACCATCACAAGAATCAACACGGCCCCCCAGGCAAACTCCTTGAAGAAATTGCTGCCGCTGAAGCGGTATAGCACCAGATTCAGGCCGGTGGAGAGTACCTGAAGGAGCAGGACCGACAGCACGAGACCCGACATCTTTCCCGAACCTCCCAGATAGTTTACGCCCGCCAGTATGACGATCAGCACCACGAGCAGCACGTAGGTCTCGCCATAGTCCGGCTTCGCGGCGTTGTTGTGGGCCAGAAAGATGAGACCCGCAATCGCCGCCAGCAAGCCGCTGAGAGCGTACGTTTTCATTAGCAGGCGCCTGACGGGAAGACCTGCAAACCGCGCGGCAACCGGATTGCTTCCATACAAATACAGATTGATCCCGAAAGGCGTTCTTGTCAGCACCACGGAGAGCGTCAGCGCAGCCAGAATGAAAAGCAGGAGCGGAATCGGTAGACCGAGAACGGCGGCATCTCCAAGCGCGACGAATGCCGGCACACCGAAGACGGAGCTTCCGCCCGAAATCACGGTCGCCATGCCTGCATACAGTGTCATGGTCCCGAGCGTAGCAAGAATGGGCGTGATGCCGATCCGCGTCACCAACCATCCATTACACACGCCGGCCACAGTCCCGACAACGATCGCCACGGCAATACCCGCCGGAACCACGACCGCGCTGCTGTTCACTACCGGCGTCAGTGCAGTCATTGTCAGAGCGGCGAGAATGCCGGCAAGGTTGGCCGTGCTTACGACCGAAAGGTCGATGCCGCCGGTCAGCATCGTGAGCATCATTCCCATGGCCAGGATGCCGAGCTCCGGAAACTGTTGCGCCACCGCCTGAAGCGACCTGACCGAAGGAAACACCTCGGGACGAAGCAGGCTGAAAATGACAAGCGAGAGCACCAGTACAACCGCGAGTCCCAGTACATGCCGGTTGTCCTTGTCCAATGACCGGAATTGTTCGCCGGCCCATGTCATCCCAAACCGGAATACCGGTCGTCCGTTGTCCCGCCCTCTGTCATTTACTACGCTCATACATTTACCGATCTGTCTGTCCATCCAAGCCGCTCGGCGCGGCGCCGTCTGTAGGCGGGAAGGCCGGTGCCCAGAAGAATGATGAGACCGATGGCCACCTTCTGCCAGGTCGAGGGAATCCCGAGCAGGATGAGGCTGTTGTTCATCACTACGATAAGCGCCACGCCCAGAATGGTACCCCAAACGGTACCCCTCCCACCCGTCAGCTGGGCCCCCCCGATGACCACGGCGGCGATCACGTCGAGCTCCGTACCTACCAGATCGAATGGACTTGCCTGCCTTACCATCGCGCCGTGCATCATACCGGCTACCCCGGCCAGCAGCCCGACAACGGCATAGATCACATACTGGATGCCTCTGACATTGAATCCGCTCCGGTTTGCTGCGTCCACATTTCCGCCGATCGCATAGACACCGCGACCGATTATGGAATACCGCAGCAGAAACCATACGACGACGACGATTACGGCGACGACCACGATCCCGCTGTGAAGTCCGACCGTACCGCCACCGGACGTTGCGGTTGTCACAAGCGCACTGCGCGAAAAACGGGTCAGTGCAGGTGGAATGTCGCGGATTACTTCAGTTCCGACTACGAACAACAAAAAGCCGCGGAATAGACTAAGTGTCCCAAGTGTCACAATCAGCGTCGGCAAGCCAAATCGGGCCACAAATAC
>CAZIIP010000441.1:0-2941 GCA_964539455.1 uncultured Rhodothermales bacterium | reverse complement strand
GAAGCCAAGGATGCCGAATTTCCGAATTCTTCCGGCGCTGAATGCTGAACGATGCACGTCGTCGAACCAGAGAAGATGACCAGTTTATGGTTCATTGGCCGTAATACCGATCCTTGCCGTGCTTCCGCAGGTAGTGCTTGTCGAGCAGCACCTGGTCGATCGCTTCGGCGTCAGGATTGATCAAGAGGGTTTTCATGGCCATCTCCGCTACGGATTCCAGTACGACCGCATTTTCAACGGCCGCCGCCGGAGACGGTCCCCACGCAAACGGGCCATGTCCGGCAACCAGAACGCCGGGCACCTCCCCGGCATCGATTCCCTGTTCCTCAAAGCTTTCAATGATTACCAAACCTGTATTCAACTCGTATTCGTCCTTGATCTCTTTCTCGCGCAAGCGTCTGGTGACCGGTATATCACCATAGAAATGATCCGCATGCGTCGTACCGAAGCAGGGTATCGCCCGCTCGGCCTGCGCCCACGCAACGGCATGCTTCGAATGGGTATGGACCAGCCCGGACAGGGCCGGAAGGGCCCGGTAGAGGGCCAGGTGCGTTGGCGTATCACTCGAAGGACGCAACTCACCTTCAACCACGTCTCCGGTAGCAAGTGACAGGACAACCATATCCGACGGCTCGAGCACGTCGTAGTCGACGCCACTTGGTTTGATGGCCATGACGCCTTCCTCTCGATTCACTCCACTCGCGTTTCCCCAGGTAAGGACCACGAGACCGGCGTCAACGATGTCGATATTGGCCTTCCAGACGGCCTCTTTCAAGCTGTCGTGCGCCATCAGCTTCGTACCCCGTCGCGGATATCCAGGAGCGTCTTCATGACGTCATACAGATCGTCCTTCACGCCTTCAACCCCGAAGGCATCGTGCAAGCGTTTATAGAGGGCATACAGCCTGTTGTAGACATTCTGATTGGCCGGAATCGGCTTGAATATCTCCTCCTGTACGCCGGTCATGGCTTGTGTCGCCTCCGGGAAGTCGTCATATCCTCCTGCTGTAGCCCCTGCGACGACGGCCCCGCTCATGGCAGCCCCCAGCGCGCAGGTTTGAGCACTTTTCGAGATCATGATCGGCCGACCCATGATGTCGGCGTAGATCTGCATCGCAAGCCGGTTCTTCGCCGAAATTCCACCGCAGTTGACGATCCGCTCGACCGGCATACCGAATTCCTCGAACCGTTCCATGATCACCCGCGCACCGAAAGCCGTTGCCTCCACCCACGCCCGGTAGATTTCGGCCGGCGTTGAGTGCAGCGTCAATCCGAGGATGGTGCCGGTCAAGCGCTGGTCTACCAGCACCGTACGATTGCCGTTGTGCCAGTCGAGCGCAAGCAATCCGCTTTCGCCCGGCGCCAGCGCCTCCGCCTTGGCCGTCAGTGACGCATGGTCTTCGCCTTCCGGTTTCACGACGTTGACGAACCAGTTGAAGATGTCGCCGACGGCAGACTGGCCCGCTTCCAGACCGTAGTTTCCCGGCAGGATTGACTGTGGCACGATCCCGCAGAGACCGGGAATATCCGGCAACTCCGCATCCAGCGGATTGACCATCATATCACAGGTCGACGTGCCGATGATTTTAACCAGCGTGCCCGGCTCGATACCCGATCCTACACCTCCAAGGTGGGCATCGAATGCGCCTACGGCTACCGGAACCCCTTCTTTCAGCCCCAGCTTCTCTGCCCACTCCGGTGTCAGGCCACCCACGGCTTGAGAAACATTGTAGGCCACGTTCGGCAGGTTCTTCCGGAGGCCTGCAAAACGCTCATCCAGCTGCCCGAGAAATTCCGCATCGGGATAACCGCCCCATGATTCATTGAACATGGCCTTGTGGCCGGCGGCGCAGACGCCCCGCTTCAGCACATCGGGATGCTCCGTCCCGGTCAGCACCGCCGGCATCCAGTCGGCGTGCTCCACCCACGTATATGCCGCTTCGAATACCTCCGGATCTACCCGGAGACAGTGAAGGATCTTCGACCAGAACCACTCCGAACTGTAGGTCCCGCCACACTTTGCGAGATACTCCGGACGCAGTTTTTCGGCCAGTGCCGTGATTTCGCCTGCCTCGGCGTGCGCGGTATGGTCCTTCCAGAGCCACGACTGCGCATTGAGATTGTCCGCAAAAGACGGGTTCAGCCCCAGCGGGCGACCGATCGCATCCACGGGAATGGGCGTCGAGCCGGTCGTGTCAATCCCGATGCCGATTACATCATCGGCCGAAAAATCCGGGCGCTCCACATCCTCGAGGGCGCCGCGGATGGAATCCTCGAGTCCCACCAGATAGTCGGCCGGATTCTGGCGGGCCAGATTCGGGTTTTTGGGATCCAGTAGAATGCCGGCGGATCCGCTCGGGTATTCAAAGACACTCGTACCGACTTCATTGCCGTCGGAAACGTCCACAATGAGGGCCCGGACGGAATTTGTTCCGAAATCGAGGCCGATGGCGTATTTCGACATAACGAAGAGTACTTATGAATCGTACAAAGTACCATGTAGCGTGATCGCACGGGGTGCCTGGTACGAGGTACGTATTATTGAATGCACTAGAGTACCCCCGAGCGCCTACACGTGCCGGTACACTTCCCAATCGAGGTACTTGTAGAATGCTTCGTCAACCGCCTTGGCCACGGTCGCTCTTGTAGCGGCGACGTGGTGCTCGTAGCCGTTTTCGCAGATAAAGGCCAGCAGGGCCTGCATATTTTCGACCTCGAACACGCCGTACCCGCCGAACGTCTCGAGCGTGTCGTCGGTGAAGGTACCCTCGCCGACGTACGCCCTTACCGTACCGGCAAACTCATCGGTGGAAACGCGACAGAACGTGAACGGTCCGGAGGCCATCCTGCCTACGATGGTCCCGAAGGTGTTCTCCTTGCCGACCGATCCGGCAATGATCTCCTGAAAGTCCATTTTGAAACTCTGGAAAAAATGCCTGGGA
>CAZIIP010000440.1:0-2948 GCA_964539455.1 uncultured Rhodothermales bacterium | reverse complement strand
GTCTTCGGTCGGCGGCGGGGGAGCATCGCGGACAAGTTTCAAGGAGTTGTAGTACGGCTTGGGGTCGAATATCCGTAAGCGTGCGAGGAAGGCAGGTAGGGTGCTCCGCCACTTGGCAAGCGGTGGAGTTTTCTGCTGCGGCGGTCAGTTTTTTGATGGATAGAGCGGGGTACGTTTCGGCTCCTGCCCGTCGTTACGCGCCTTGTGCCATTGCACAGGTGTAAGATCGCTGATATCGGCCCCGGCAGGACGCAGCGGCAAGCGCACGAGTACGTCGGCGAGATACTCGTGGGGATCGATGCCGTTGAGCTTGCAGGTAGTGATAATCGAATAGAGGATCGCCATCCATTTCGCCCCATTCTCCGATCCGGCCTGAAGCCAATTGTTTCTGCCAATCGCAAAAGGACGGATAATTCGTTCATCAGCAGAATTGTCGATCGGCAAGTCGCCGGATTCAAGGAACCGACTGGCCGGCTCCCAGTTCTTGAAAAAGTGCCTGATGGCGTTACCGGTATCAGACTGTGGTAGAACGGCAAAGCCCGGGTTCATGAGCATCGCCTTGATCTGCGCCATGATCTGAGTGCTGTATTTTTTCCTCAGCTCCCCTCGTTGTTCATCGGAGAGTACAAGCTTTTTGGCCAGCCGCTCGATACGGTAGAGTTGACCGATCTTGATGATGATTCTCGTGTTGAAATCCGCGTGGCTGCCGGATTTCTCAGCTTCAACGAACTTCCTTCGAATGTGCACCATGCACCTCAGTTCGATAAGCTTGAACTCCTTGACCGGCTTGTGGTATGCGGAGTAATCATCGGTCATCAAGAAGTCTCCCGGCCGGCTGCCGTCAAGCAATTTGAACGCCGCCTTGCCGCTGCGATGGCGGTTGTACATGAATACAGCCGTGCGTTCATCCCCACTCAAGCCAACCCACATCCACCCCTCACGAAACTGTTCCCCGCACTTCACCTGAAAAGGCGATTCATCGGCATGCTTGATACGGCTGATGCGGTAGTCATGAAGAAGCGCCCGATGGATTCGCTCCAACAACCCGCAAACCTGCCGCACCCATGAGCACAAGGTCGAGCGGGTAAACCAGATGCCGTGACTTTCGTGATATATCTGCCGCTGGACCCGGTACAATGGAAGGTGATAGAGGTACTTGCTCAATACAACGAAAACAAGAAGGCCCACCCCCGCCAACCCCTTGGCTATCGGCAAATGAACCGGTTCGACAACACTGATTTCATCCTTGCAGCATGAGCACCCGTACACCAATCGAATATGCCGTGTCACCGTATATACAGCAGGCTTTCTCTCTACAACGATGTGCTCTTTCTTGCTTATGACTGTTTTGTCACGACCGCACCCGCATACCTTTTCCGATTCCGGGATATCATGTATCTCTTCGGTGATCAGTTCTTCCGGAATCGCATTGCGCCCGGGGTGCTTACGGTGGCGGCGGTGCGCCGTCACCTCCACGGTATCCGCTTGCGACTCTGCGGACTGCTTCTCAACCTGCAGCGTTTCATCCAGAAGCGCATCCATCTCAAGCTGAAGGGCATCAAGATCGGCTTGGTCGCCAAGTTTCTCTGAGCGGCGTCCGTAGAGTTCCCGTAGTAGCTTGTTGTGTTTCTCGCTGAGACGCTGGAAGGCGAGCGTCAATTCCCACAGGAGTGTTTGAAGTTGTTGGGGGTCGGTAGGAAGGTCATTCCTGGAGGTAACAGTCGCACTTGTCATCAACTTGAAATATAAGGAAAACATACCTGTCGCGCAGATATTTCTTCTGTCAATTTACCTTTTTTGCAGTTTGAACCGCTTGCGCTGCCGCGAACCAGCAAGGTCGATACCCTCAAGGATCAAAAGCAGCCGCGCAAAGTCCATCGACTCTTCACCAGCACCCGACTCATGGCAGTATGAAAAATGGCCCTGCTCAAGACGCTTTGCATAAATACAAAAGCCTGTACGATCCCATACCAGAATCTTCACCATGGTAGCACGGCGATTGAAAAACACAAACAGGTGACCGCTGAGAGGGTCCGCGCCAAGCAACAGCTCCACGCAACCACTCAGTCCGTTGTACGACTTTCGCATATCCACCGGCTCGCGGCACACATACACACGCATTGTTGGGGGCAAACTCAGCACGCTGAAACCTGCTGTACCAGACCGAATACCGTCTCAAGATCCTCCCGAGCAGCTCCTTGTCGAATCGATAGTGTCACCCCACTGGGAAAACGCACATCGCACACTGCTCCCGCCCCGGCAATGTCAAAAACACCTGCTTCGTGAAACGAAGCACGGCGCGGGCGGTGTACGGCAGGCGCTGCCCGGTAACGCTTACGCCATCCGTAAAAAGAAAACAACGACAGCGAGTGCTTCTCGCAATACGCCTTGATACTCAGGCCGCTGCGCTGCTGCTTGGAAAAGTGACGACGGATATGGGCCGGAACCCGTGGTTCGGAAACGGATCTACTCATCGGGCCTCCTCAAAAAAAGTGGTCCCTATGAATCTACCCGTTCACATGAGAAATATCTCATGCCTTCCTCGCACGCTTACCCTCATGCAGGAGGTCTCAGTGCCAGACCTCTCACCCCTCATGGACGTTATTGAGGAAAAACAGCAGACCGGCTCCATTATCATCACCACACAATACCCGATAGCCAAATGGCACCACCGCATGCCTGACCCCACTATGGCAGACGCCATTTGTGATCGTCTGGTGAGCACTGCATACAAATTTAACCTGAAAGGAGACCAGTCTATGCGCGGAAGTAAACTGAAATCTCAAGCAAAATGACCGCAGGCAGATGTAAATCTGGTATTTTCAAATTCTCAAAACCGCAAAGGCCTAAGCACCGGTCAAATTGAGTGAGATTGAGCGGTCAAATAACTGAGATCGGCCAATTTCGTACATTCCGTTTTTTCATCTTCCACGCCCCAAACTCCCTCC
>CAZIIP010000439.1:0-2967 GCA_964539455.1 uncultured Rhodothermales bacterium | reverse complement strand
GAACCTGATCGTGGAATACTATCGATAACCCTCGGCTCAAGGTTGCGGCGGCACACCATCGGCGATCCGGGCGTGGGTAAAACCGCTATCGCCGAGGGCCTGGCGATCCGAATCGTGGAGGGGGACGTGCCGGAAGGTCTGAAGGACCGCAGAATAGTGGCACTTGATATGGGAGCGCTCATCGCCGGTGCCAAGTATCGTGGCGAATTCGAGGACCGCCTGAAAGCGGTTGTCAAGGAGGTGGCGGAATCGGCAGGTCAGATCGTACTCTTCATCGACGAACTGCATACGCTGGTCGGTGCGGGAGCGGCGGAAGGGGCAATGGATGCCGCCAACATTCTGAAGCCTGCCCTGGCACGAGGAGAGCTGCGTGCCATCGGTGCGACGACACTCGACGAATACCGCAAACACTTTGAAAAGGACAAGGCACTCGAGCGGCGTTTCCAGCTTGTTCAGATAGACGAACCGTCCGTAGAGGATACGATTTCCATATTGCGCGGTATCAAGGAGAAATACGAGGTGCACCATGGTACGCGGATCACGGACGGCGCTCTCGTGGCGGCTGCTGAACTGAGTAACCGGTACATCACCAACCGGTTTTTGCCGGACAAGGCGATTGACCTGGTCGACGAAGCGGCCTCCAAGCTCAGGATCGAGATCGATTCGATGCCCGAGGAACTCGACCAGCTCGAACGCGCGATCCGGCAATTGGAAATCGAGCGAGAAGCGGTCAAACGCGAGGGAGATAAAGAAAAAACGGCATCGATCAATGAGGAGCTTGCCAATCTGAATGAGGAGCGCGACCGCTTGCGTTCACAATGGTCGAAGGAGAAGGATCTGATCCAGGAGATTCAACAAATCAAGGAATCACTCGATGCCATGCGCTTCGAAGCCAACTCGCTCGAACGGTCGGGCGAATTCGGGAAGGTGGCGGAGATACGATACGGAAAGATCCCGGAAAGCGAGCAGCGTCTGGAGGAGATCAACGAGGAACTGCACGCGGTCCAGGAGGGCGGATCCTTGCTGAAGGAAGAAGTCAGTGCAGAAGATATCGCCGAAATCGTGTCGCGCTGGACCGGAATTCCTGTGGCCCGCATGATGGAAAGCGAGCGAATGAAACTGCTGCGTATGGAAGACGAACTCGAAAAGCGTGTGGTTGGACAAGATGAAGCCATTGCAGCCGTTTCGAACGCGGTTCGAAGGGGCCGAGCCGGTTTGCAGCAGGGAGACCGGCCGATCGGTTCGTTCATTTTTCTGGGCACGACAGGCGTCGGTAAAACCGAGCTGGCGAAGGCGTTGGCTGCGTTTCTCTTCAATGACGAGCGGGCCATTGTTCGCATCGACATGAGTGAGTATCAGGAGCGCCATACCGTCAGCAGACTGGTAGGGGCACCTCCGGGATATGTGGGATTTGAAGACGGTGGACAGCTCACGGAGGCAATAAGACGCCGGCCTTATTCCGTTGTGCTTCTGGACGAGATCGAAAAGGCACACACCGAGGTCTTTAACATCCTGCTTCAGGTGTTGGATGACGGACGGCTGACGGACAACAAGGGCCGTACGGCCGATTTCTCCAACACCATCATCATAATGACCAGTAACCTGGGCTCCGAAATCATTCAACGCAGAATGGAAGCGGCCGGCGGCACGCTGGCCGACGAGGGACAGGAGCGCCTGGAGCAAGAACTGCTCGGGTTGCTCAAGACCAGGTTGCGGCCGGAGTTTTTGAACCGAATTGATGAAGTCATGGTGTTCCAACCGCTCGGCAAGGAGCAGATCCGGCAAATTGTCGACATTCAGTTCCGCGAAATCGAAACGCTGGTCGAACACAATCAACACATCGAACTCCAGCTCACGGATCGGGCGCGCGAGTGGCTGGCGACCGAAGGTTTCGATCCGATTTACGGTGCGCGGCCGCTCAAACGGGTCATGCAGCGGGAGATCGCAAACCGTCTGGCGGAGCAAATCCTCTCCGGAAAACTGACGGAAGGAGACGTGGTCGAAATCGACTTGAGCGAAGATGAGAGCGGGCTGAACTTCGAGGTCGTAGAAGTGATACTCGAGGCTTCGTGATCGCCGGTACGGATGTGTCACGTCGTGCGATTTGCGACTTGCATGGTTCAGAGATTATCCCGCTCTTTTCCACAGCCGGATACCCGTTCCGTTCGATGTTGTATCTTCAGCAACTTTGATAGAGAAGGCTCTGGAGGGGCATGTATCTTCACAAACTCGAGTTGCACGGATTTAAAAGCTTCGCCGATCGGACCGAAATTCACTTCGCTCCTGGTATTACTGCTATCGTAGGACCGAACGGCTGCGGCAAATCCAACATTATCGATGCGGTTCGCTGGGTCCTTGGTGAACAGCGGGCACGCCTGCTTCGCTCCGAGAAGATGGACAATATCATCTTCAACGGAGCGGGAAAACGCAAGCCGCTGGGTCTGTCCGAAGTCTCGATGACGATCGAGAACACCCGGAATATCCTTCCCACGGAGTATTCGGATGTCACGATTACGCGCCGGTTGTACCGTTCGGGTGACTCGGAGTACCGGATCAACAAGACGCCATGTAGGCTGAAGGACATTATCGATCTCTTCATGGATACCGGAATGGGCGCCAACGCCTATTCGGTGATCGAACTGAAGATGACCGATGACATCCTCTCCGAGAATGCGCAAGACCGGAGACAGCTGTTTGAAGAGGCGGCCGGGATTACGAAGTACAAATTCCGGCGAACCCAGGCGCTGCGTAAGCTCAAGAACACGCAGACCGACCTGCTGCGGGTACGTGATCTTGTCGAGGAATTGGAGAAGCGTGTCAGGAGCCTCAGCCGGCAGGCGAAGAAGGCGGCACGTCACAAGAAGATTGCGACGCGGCTGGACGATCTCGAACTCCAGGTTGCGCAGCTGGAATTCACCTCACTGTCCGCAGAACGCGAAGAACTGGAAAAGGAAAGCGGGACCTTTC
>CAZIIP010000438.1:0-2996 GCA_964539455.1 uncultured Rhodothermales bacterium | reverse complement strand
GTCCCGGCACACGGCAACCAGCGCAGCGAATGGGAGGCCGGATGTCGTTTCGACCATCCCAATCCAGAGTACCGGTAGGAGTGCTTTGGATCAAGGCATAACCGGAACGTTAGGCGAGCGTATGCCCCACCCCGGCGTGAGTTTGTTCTGTTGCGCCTCGGCTACGACTGCCATGTAAATATAGGACGTGCATGAAGGCGGGTATCGCATTTCGAAAGTTACACTACTGGGTGAGTATCGGGATCGCCTTGCCGGCGCTCATCATCATCGGCAGCGGACTGCTCTTGCAAACCAAGAAGCACTGGAGTTGGGTTCAACCGACTACGCAAAGCGGTTCATCAACAACGCCGGAGATTACCTTGGTTGCATTGTTGAACGGCCTGGTCGGCGCGCCGGAGCTACACGTACGTAGTTGGGACGACATCAAACGCATCGATCTTCGACCGGGGCAAGGGTTGGCGAAGGTGTGGCTTCACAACGGATGGGAAGTCCAAATGGACCTTGGCACCGGCAGGATCTTGCAACACGCATATCGTCGCTCTGACCTGATAGAGTCGATTCATGATGGATCGTTCTTCGGCGGCATCTGGACAAAGCTGGTGGTGTTCGTTCCGACAGGGATCCTGTTGTTCTTCCTTTTGGGTAGTGGTTTGTATCTATTCTGGATACCGATTCAGGCCAAGCTTCGAAAGCAGCGCAAGCTCGAAGCGAAATCCGCGAACGGCGCCGTTTGCGATAATGCAGCCAACGAGTAACGTTGCGCAAGAGCTTTGGCCTGGATAAATCACCAAAAACAGAGGGCATCAGGCTGAAACTCCTGATGATCGGAGCCATTGTCAGGGCGACCCATCGACGTTTCCGGGTTCAACGCTCCGGTGCCTATCGCTTCAATCCCCAGGACTGGCTCGAGGACGTTCTATCGAGAATCGCGACGCATCCGGCAAAGCGCATCGACGATTTTATCGCCTTACGCATGTCCTGAATCGAGGGCCGTTCGGGGTCTTGAGTCCCATGGACCAGCTTTGAAGGACAGGTGCTTACACGGATCCGCATAAGGCACCCCGGCACATGGTCCTAAAGCATGTAGATCGTTATGTATGCGATGCTTACTTTCCTTCCTCCAGGAGGCCGAACGGTGACATATATGGACAGGAAAGCCCGGCCGGCGTCTTATGGGGATCTGTATCATCATTGTTGGGCGGATCTGCTTTTGAACGCGATGCTACATTGTATCTATGGCGTCCAGTAGTTCAACGGGATGTCTGGAGGCAACGTGGAGCAATCGCTTCGCCGGACCTTGAGGATCTCGGCGTCCCTGTTCCCAGTTTTGAAGCGTTTTTACGCTAACACCCAATAGTTCTGCAAATCCCGCCTGTGTTTGGCGCAGCGCTTCTCGAATTGTCTTGGCATTTGTTTTTTGGCCCACCCTCCAGGGTGCATTGCTCAGCTCTGCTGCAGCCTGGAGTAGAGACCAAACGGTTTTGCCGTTTTCCCGAATTTCGACGAGCACTTTTCCATTGTATATGGAAACACGTTCGGCGGCAGTTTCTTCACGGCGAATAGCACCAGCCTCTTCGACGCTTTTCAGCAAATCATTGAACAACGCTTCTTTCATCTCAGGTGCCGTTTGATGTAGTCATGTAATCTGTTCAGTTGGGCAGTGCTCAGATTCTCTAGCTCTCCCTTCTTGAATCCCAGCAGGAGGTAACACCTCTCTTCGGAGCGTGTGTAGTAGTAGATAATCCGGTACCCTCCGCTTTTTCCGAACCCTTTACCGGCCCACCTCAATTTTCGCGCCCCTCCAGAGCGTTTAATGACTGGACCCAGGGTTGGTTTGTCGAGAAGTTGTGCTTGCAAAGCAAGCAGATTTTCTTCTCCAAATTCGCGTACTACGAATTGATGGAAGACAGATGTCTCAATGAATTCCAACAACGTGATTTCTCGTTGATGGTACGCCAATGGCGTATCACCTGTTTCGGCGATTGTTCAGTTTGTCATGATAAGCGCAGCATTCCGGTCAGGTTGGCCTCATTCAGGGGTTGATTCGTCAACGGGCGGCGTTAGCCATATTGAGTTGAACTCAAAGATCGTCGAGCGGGCTTCGTGTCGCGTGACCTTTACCGAGTACGTGAGTGTAGATCATCGTAGTGCGGACGTCCTTGTGTCCGAGCAATGCCTGCACCGTTCGGATATCCGGCCCGGAGGCCAGCAAGTGAGTTGCAAATGAATACTTCCCTTAGCGTCTTTCCCATGTCGAATGAGAAATTGGGAGTACGCCAGATCGACGTCCTTGACGCGAAGCGATATGGCCTCGCCCAGGCGCATGCCGGAACCATAGAGAAGGGAAGCTACCAGCCTCGGTGTTCCACTCATGAATGAAAGGAGGCATCTCACCTCATCAGGCGTCAGCACGACCGGTAGCCGTTGAGGCCGCTTTGCCCGATCAAAAGCGAGTGCGCCCACTTCGGAATTGAGGACGTGACGATAGAGGAACACAATGGCATTCAGCGCGAGGTTTTGGGTAGATGCAGCGACATTGCGTTCATTGGCCAGGTGCGTCAGAAATGCCTCAATCTCGACTGCACCCAGCGAATGCGGGTGTTTCTTGTCGTTATATACAACAAACCGCCGAATCCAGTGGGTGTAGGACTTTTCGGTGCTTCGCGAATAGCCCAGGCGGCGGCATGAGTGGCGGACAGATGGTAATAGTCTTGGCATGTCGGTACCGGAGAATGATCTTGACCTTGACCTTAACCAGACATGCGTAATCGAGAATTCAATCGCGCCGGAACTGCGTGCTATGCCGACGCGGTGCTACACAGAAAGTGGCCATTTAGCACCGCCACGGATTGATTCAACGCGTTGTCATATGTACATTTGTGCCAAATTGTGTTTCATACTATGCCGACGAGGCCGGGATTGGTGGGTCGGTAGAGTATATGTTGAACTAAACCGCTTCGCGGTAGAGTTTTCGTCGATCGATGCCTGTCTGACGG
>CAZIIP010000437.1:0-3011 GCA_964539455.1 uncultured Rhodothermales bacterium | reverse complement strand
GCGCTGTAGGCTACGGTGGTCAGCAGATTGTTCGTCGAGGAAACCGGCGCATCTCCTGTGTTCATCAGCATGAAGCATCCCGTACCGTAGGTGTTTTTCACCATTCCAGGGGACGTGCAGAGCTGGCCGTATAGGGCAGATTGCTGGTCGCCGATGGCGCTCGCAATAGGGACCTGCGTCGGGAAGAGTTCGGACGGCGTATGACCGTACACTTCGCTCGAGGAGCGAATTTCCGGCAAAATGGACCGCGGCACACGCAGGACATCGAGTAATTCGTCATCCCAGTCGCCCGTGTGAATGTTACACAGCAGGGTTCGCGACGCATTGGTGATATCGGTGACGTGTACCTTCCCGCCGGATAGCTTCCAGATCAGCCAGGTGTCGATCGTACCGAACGCCAGCCGTCCCTGCGCCGCGAGCGCCCTTGCACCTTCGATATGATCGAGCATCCACGCCGCCTTGGTGCCTGAGAAGTACGCGTCGAGCACGAGACCGGTTTTTTCACGGATAGGTTCGTCCAATCCGGCTTTCTTGAGTTCCCGGCACATTCCTGCCGTCCGCCGATCCTGCCACACAATAGCGTGCATGATCGGCTCACCGGTCTTCCGGTCCCAGATTACAGTCGTCTCCCGCTGGTTGGCAATCCCGATTGCGACCAGTTCCCGAGCCAGGATATCCGCCTGCAATAGTGCAGACATCGCAACCGCTTTCTGGGTCGACCAGATTTCATTGGCGTCGTGCTCCACCCATCCGGGCTGCGGGAAAAACTGCTCGAACTCCTGCTGGGCAACCGCATGAATCTGACCCTGTCGATCGAAAATGATCGCGCGCGAACTGGTTGTGCCCTGATCGAGCGCCATGACGAATTGTGTAGAAGATACCATTGGGTTATCCAGCCGTTTGCTGCATATTCCTTGTAGAATGAGACTCGCCAAGATACAATCGTGCCGGTTTAATCCCCGGCTGTCGAGACCTCCGGAATTCGAATTTCCAATCCCCTTCCGTGACCATGATTCGCACTATTGCCGTCCTGCTTGTCCCGGCTATGTTTGTTCCGTTCTCCTGCAGTCCGGAGAAACCCTTGCCGCCGAACGTTCTTTTCATTGTCCTCCGCGCCACGCAGTAATCATATTTATACACATATGAATTTATATTCATTTGCAAATGCCGTCCGTCGCGGATGGTCCGGTTTTCGTCCGTCGCTGCTGCTCTTGTGCCTGCTTGTTTTTGGTTGCCGGTCTCGCGTGCCGGTCGTCGAGCCGGGAGTCCCATTAGGCCTGGCAGTCGAGCGTTCCGCTCGACTCTCCGATGTGATTTACGATCTATCGCTGGACATTCCGGAGGATCGTACCCGGCCCATAGAAGGCCGGCTCGAATTGCGGTTCGCTCTTTCTGATCCGGATGCTCCTCTGATGCTGGATTTTGTGGCGGATTCCGGCCAGGTACACCAATTGTCGATCAATGGCACTCACGCCCGGGCCGACATACGTAACGAGCATCTTACCATACCGTCAAATCGGTTGCAGGCCGGTGTGAACGACGTTTCTATCGACTTTGTCGCCGGCGAGCGGCACCTGAACCGGCGTGAGGACCTGGTGTACACGCTGTTCGTTCCGGAAAGGGCCCGCTTCCTGTTTCCCTGTTTCGATCAACCCGATCTAAAAGCCGCGTATGTCCTGTCGCTGACCGTCCCAACCAATTGGCGGGCTTTAACGAACGCGGGAGAGGTAGGCCGCGAGGTAAATGGTGAAAAGACGACGCTCGTCTTCGCTGAAACCGCTCCGCTATCCACCTACCACTTCGCCTTCCTTGCCGGCGAGTTGCAGGTCGAGCAAGCGGAACGTGACGGTCGTAAGATCAGAATTTATCACCGGGAGCCCGATGAAGAGAAGATGGAGCGCAGCATCGGAACACTCTTCGATCTCCACTTCAACGCGCTTGCGTGGATGGAGGAATACACCGGCATTGCCTTTCCGTATCCCAAATTCGATGTGGCGTTGATTCCCGCCTTTCAGTTTAGCGGAATGGAGCACCCGGGCGCAATCTATTACCGTGACACTTCGCTCCTGCTGACGGAATCACCGTCCCAGACGCAGTTGATGAGCCGCGCGAGTCTTATTGCGCACGAGACCGCGCATATGTGGTTTGGCGATCTGGTTACCATGCGATGGTTCGATGATGTGTGGACGAAGGAGGTATTTGCAAACTTCATGGCTGCCAAAATGGTGCAGCCTTCTTTCCCCGATGTGGACCACGATCTGAATTTCTATCTCCGCCACTACCCTTCCGCGTACGCCGTCGACCGCACGGCGGGCACGCATCCCATTCGCCAGAAACTGGACAATCTCGATGATGCGGCTTCTCTCTACGGTGCAATCATTTATCAGAAAGCTCCTATTGTGATGGCCCACCTGGAGAAGGCCATCGGTGCCGAGGCGATGCGTGAGGGATTGCAGACCTACCTCTCCACCTACAGCTATTCCAATGCAAGCTGGAACGATCTCATCACCCTCCTCGATTTGTACTATGGCGGTTCGCCGGCAGAGTGGAGCAATATCTGGGTCGATCAGGCCGGTCGGCCTGCCATTCGGGTAGCACGCCGGTTGTCGGATGACGGAGTATTCACCGGTTTCCGGCTCATCCAGGAGGATCCCGCAGATCGAGGACGCATCTGGCGACAACCAACGTCCGTTTTGCTTGGATACCCGGGTGATGTCAGGTCCACCGACATCGCAATCGATGAAATATCCACGGTGATATATGTCGAATCCGGCTTTCCGCCACCCGCTTACATACTGCCCGGTTCCGCAGGTAAAGCATACGGGTATTTGGCACCCGATGACAGTAGCCTGGTCGTGCTTGCCGATAGCATATGGACGCTACCCACTGACATTCAGCGTGCGGTGGCATGGCAAACACTCAAGGACAACATGCTGGAAGACCGCATAACGCCGGAAGCCCTCATGCATGCGGGATTGTCGCTCATCCGATCGGATACTTCGGAATTGCTG
>CAZIIP010000436.1:0-3016 GCA_964539455.1 uncultured Rhodothermales bacterium | reverse complement strand
CCGACACGATTGGAACATCCGAATCGGATGTCTGGCATGATCCCGGCGTGTCCGGAGACGATATCGCTTTCCTGCAGTACACCTCGGGTTCAACCGGGTATCCGAAGGGTGTGATGGTCACGCACGCCAATCTCCTTGAGAATGAGGCCCTCATTTGCAAGGCGTTTGAACACGACCATGCGACTACTATTTTTGGCTGGCTGCCGTTGTATCACGATATGGGACTCATCGGTAACGTTCTGCAGCCTCTTTACGTGGGCGGTAGATGTGTGCTGATGACGCCGGTGGATTTTCTGAGGAAACCTGTCCGGTGGCTGCGAGGCATTGCGAAATATCGCGCATGTACGAGTGGTGGTCCGGATTCGGCATACGACCTCTGTGTGCGAAAAACGACGGAAGAGCAGCGTGAAGGTCTCGATCTCAGCTCGTGGACTGTCGCATATAACGGGTCGGAGCCGGTTCGGGCCGGGACCATCGAACGGTTTTCCAAAACCTTCGAGCCCCACGGATTCAGACGAAGTGCGTTTTTCCCGTGTTACGGGCTCGCAGAAGCTACACTATTCGTTGCCGGCGGCCCGAAAAACAATCACCCCGTAATACGAGAGGTCGACGCGGAGGCGCTCGGCAGAAACATCATCCGGAAACCCGAGCATGCGGAAAAAGGATTGCTGCATCTCGTTAGTTCAGGAAAGGTCTGGCCTGCCCTGGACGTGCATGTCGCGGATCCCGAGACGCTGGAACGTAAATCCGCCGGCCAGGTTGGTGAAATCCTGCTTTCCGGTGCGTCCGTGGCAAAAGGATACTGGAATAAGAAGGAAGCGACGGAGGCCACGTTTGGGGCACGAATCGAGGACTTGTCAAATCGAACGGCACTGCGGACGGGAGATCTGGGTTTCGTAGAAAACGGCGAGCTATTTGTTACGGGTAGGTCAAAAGACATCATTATCATTCGTGGCCGGAATATCTATCCGCAGGACATCGAGGAGACCGTTGCTGCGTCGCACGATGCGTTGAGCCTCGGTTTTGGGGCGGCCTTCTCAATCGAGGCGGATGGGATGGAACGGCTGGCCGTCGTGCACGAGGTGGAACGGTCGGTCTGGCGCTCGCTGAACGTCGATGAAATCGCTGCCGCGATTAGAAAGGCGGTGTTCGACGAGCACGAACTCCAGGTGGGACATATCGCATTTCTGAAGCCCGGAACGATTCCGAAAACTACCAGCGGCAAGATTCAACGCAGGGAGTGCCGCAAACGGTTACTGGACGGAAGCCTCACGATTGTCGGGAGAAGCGATTTGTCTGTATCACCACAGGAAAATGATCCGCCTGCCGAAGCTTGTGGAGACGGGCAGCATTACGACATGGCATCGCTGCAACGTTTGGGCGAGATCTCCGCCGATCTGCGCGCAATGGCGGCCAAAGCGATGAATGTCCGGCGAACGACCGTCCGAACGGACGTATCACTGTCGGAGCTGGGCCTCGACAGTATCTCCGTGTTCGAACTGAAAGCGGCAATAGAGGACGATTACGGTGTTGCCGGATTTGCCGATGAAACGCTCGCAGACAGTACTATTGACGGATTGTCAAAAGAAATTGTCCGGCAGCAGAAAAATGCCGGCCCTCCGACGACGCAGAAGAGTCAGTCGAAAATCGTGGCAGACCGCGATCTGTTTGCCAAGTGCGAGACGGATGCCGGTTACTTCGGCAAGTACCGTCTGGCGGGAGACATGTATTTCACGCAGCCTGTGCTCGAGGGTCCGGTAGGTCCGCATATGGTGTTCGACGGACGAAGCGTGATCGTATGGTCGATCAACGACTACCTGGGTTTGTCGGGCCATCCGCAACTAAAAAAGCGGACAAAGGAAGCGTTGGAAGCCCATGGCACCTGGTCACCGATGGGCTCGCGGCTGTTGACAGGAAATACGCATGCCCATATGGCCTTGGAGAACCGCCTGGCCGGTTTTCTGCAGAAAGAGGCGGCCATTGTCTTCAATTACGGCTACATGGGCGTGATGGGGACCATCAATGCACTGGTAGAGGAGGCGGACACTGTCATTATCGACAGTCTTTCGCATGCCTGCATTGTCGACGGTGCCATTCTGGCCTCCCGCGCGAAGCGCTTCAAGGTCTTTCGCCACAACGATATGAATCACCTTGAAGACCAGCTGAAGCGGGCGGACAAGGAGCGGCCTGGCGGCATTTTCGTGGTGACCGAAGGGGTGTTCGGAATGACGGGAGACACCGCCGTACTCCCTGAGATTTGTGATTTGAAAGACCGATTCGGGGCCCGTTTATTCATTGACGACGCACACGGATTCGGTACGATGGGCCCGTCCGGCCGCGGAACGGCCGAAGAACAGGGGGTGCACGACCGCATCGACCTGTATTTCGGCACATTCGCTAAATCATTCGCCGCCATCGGGGGGGTTACGGCGGGTCCGAAACCGGTCGTCGACTATATTCGCTACAACGCCCGCACCAATGTCTTCGCCAAGAGTCTTCCGCTTGTTTACGTAAATGCCGTTGACGAAGCACTGGGCGTCATCGAGGAAGACCACGAGCGACGGGCCCATATGTGGCATATCGCCAGAAGTCTTCAGCACGGTTTGCGTGATCTGGGATATCAGTTGGGCGACACTTCTTCGCCCATCACGCCGGTATACGTGCCGGCCGGGAGTGAGGAAGTTGCCACCCGGGCCATGCGGTTCTTGCGAACGCAACACGGCATATTCGTTTCGGCAGTCACCTATCCCGTGGTTCCCAAGGGGGTCGTGCTATTCCGGCTCACCTCTACGGCCGCACACTCCGTTGAAGATGTCGAGAAGACGCTCGAGGCGTTCGAGAAGCTCAAGCACGTCATCGACGTCGAGGACGGCGGTGGAAACGGCGTCGCATCCCGTCCGGACCGCGTGGCGGCCGGTACGCAATGAGAATTCGAGTAAGTACCCCCGTTTCGCCTTGTCCATGCATTCGAAGTCAATGTCGCGGACGACGCTATACGATATCCTCTCATGGACTT
>CAZIIP010000435.1:0-3023 GCA_964539455.1 uncultured Rhodothermales bacterium | reverse complement strand
CTCGCCGTAGTGGTCGGGGGATACAACTCTTCAAACACGAGCCATCTCGTCGAACTGTGCGGCGAAAAAATGCCCACCTACTTTGTGTCGGGACCGGAGGAAATTGTTGACGGTGCGCTCATCCACCACTATTCAGTCGAAGAGCGGCGTCGCATATCTTCGACCGGCTGGCTTCCTTCTTCCCCACGCCCGCTGTCGGTCATCGTGACATCCGGAGCAAGTTGCCCCGATTCCTTACTTGACGCGGTGTTGCGAAAGCTCCTCGGTCTATTTGAACAAACCCGTCCCGTAAGAGACGTACTCGCTGCGTTCGAAGCGCAACCCGTAACCTCATAGTCCCCTACATGCAGGAAGTAACGACCGAAACGGCACAGGAGTGGTTCAAGGACTGGTTTTCCCGCGAGGAGTACAAAATCGTCTACAACAGCCGGGATGAGGAAGATGCCGTTCGGTTGCTCGACCTGATCGAGCGGTCGGTCGGTCCCGGGCAGGGCGACCACATACTGGATCTCGCGTGTGGACGCGGACGGCATGCCGTCAATCTCGCGCGCCGCGGATACCGGGTGACCGGTCTCGATCTATCCCTGGATGTGCTCAAAGAGGCTGCCCGGAGAGCGAAGGCGGCGGATCTTGACATCCGGTGGATTCACGGCGACATGCGCGAGCCGCTGGAGGGAACGTCCTTCGACGGCATCGTCAACCTGTTTACTTCCTTCGGCTATTTCAATGACGATGCCGATCACGCGAAGACCATTGCGGCCGCGGCCGGGATGCTGGACGAAGGCGGCTGGTTTTTTCAGGATTTCCTGAATGTCCCGTATGTCGTCGAAAATCTCGTGCCGTTCGACGAACGTTCGGAAGACGGTATAACCATCATGCAACGACGCTGGATCGAATCGGGCCGCGTGAACAAAGAGATCATGCTGCAGCGGAGCGGAGACATTCATACTTTCACCGAGTCGGTGCGCCTGCTGACGCTGGACGATTTCTCACGTTGGTATCGCAGTGCCGGACTCGAAGTCATCGATGTCTACGGGAGTTACGACGGTGATCCTCTATCCGAATCGACCCCTCGCCTCATTCTTTACGCCCGCAAGCAATAGGCCGGCCGGTTTTGGCGTTGTCGGTATGCGTCGTCCGCTGTCTGTCGCGCTCCTGGTTACGTTGCTTGTTGTTCCGGGGTGTGACCTGTTTCAGGCGCGCACGCCCGAGGAGCCTGTAGGCGATGCCGGCACCTGGTTGCAACCGGACACGCCCGAGCGGGTAGTGGAAAACATCCAGACCGCCATTTCCGAACTGAATGCGCAAAACTATCTGCGATCCCTGCACGATGCGTTTACGTTCGTTCCCTCGCTGGAAGCGGAGAGCAGGGAGCCGGTCTTTTCAGGGTGGAGCAAAGCCGAGGAAGAGACCTACTTCACGCGGCTGCGTACCGCGGCCGAGGCATTTTCGGACCGTGAGCTTCAACTGTTCGACCGGTCGCCCAACGTGATCGGCAGCGACAGGTACGTGCTGAATGCAACGTATGAACTCGACATTCAGCATAGTCGAATCGATGAGTCCATTCCCTCCCGGGTACAGGGAAGAATGGTCTGGGAGATTTCACAAACGGCCGACGGGCTCTGGCGGCTCGAGCGCTGGACCGATCAGACACTGGGCACCCAACCGTCATGGAGTGATCTGAAAGCAGCCTTCGTCAAATGACGAGGAGGACGATGATAGCACCGGTACTGACAGGTTGTTTGCTCTTCCTGGCAACCGGATGCAACCCTTTCGCGCCCGCATTGGAGGAAGGTGACCCATTTGCAGATCTATTTGGAGATCCCACTACGATAGAAGGCTTCTTTACCAATTTTCGCAACGCATACGAGTTGCGTGACATCAGCGTGTACGAACCGCTCCTCGACTCCGGATTCGTATTCATCTACAGGGATTTTGACGCACAGATCGACCGGCAATGGGGATTTGCCGAGGATCTGGACATCACAAGGAGACTTTTTCAAGGTTCGTCTTTTGTCGAGTTGAAATGGAACCAGATCATTGCGCAGGACGAGGAGAATGCAGGACGCCGGGCCCGGGTTATCCGTTCTTTCAACCTGACCGTAGGTATTGAAGGAGCGGACGTGTTCCGGGGTGACGGGAATGTTAACTTCCTGCTCACGCGACGCGACACGGCTTCCGCCTGGCGGCTGCTGCGCTGGCGTGATGAAAGCGAACTTTAAACATGATCCGTACCCCTATGGATGCCGCACTGAAATATGCCTCGGACAATTACGATGCCTTTCTCGATCAACTCTTCGCGTATCTGAAGATTCCTTCCGTAAGCGCCGACAGACGCCACGCGGGCGACATGACCACGTGTGCGGAATGGCTTGCCGGGGAATTTCGAAGAATCGGCATGACGCATGTCGAGGTGCTGGAAACCGGCGGTCATCCGGCGGTTTTCGCATCGTATGAAGCGGACCCTTCCTTGCCTACGGTGTTGAGCTACGGTCACTACGACGTGCAACCGCCCGATCCTCTGGACGAATGGAAGACACCCCCGTTCGAACCGACGGTCGTCGACGACATCCTGTACTGCCGCGGTTCGAGCGACGACAAGGGCCAGTCGTTCATGCACGTGAAGGCGGCCGAATCGTATCTGAAAACGGAAGGCACGCTGCCGATCAATCTTAAGTTTATTGTGGAAGGGGAGGAAGAAGTCGGTTCCAAGAACCTGGTCCGTACCATTGCCGATAACAAGGCGAAGCTTGCGGCCGATATCGTCCTGATTTCCGATACCGCCCTTTTTGCCAAGGGTGTCCCTTCGATTACGTATGCCTTGAGGGGGATGGCCTATGTGGAAGTCACACTGACAGGGCCCGACCATGATCTGCATTCGGGCGTTTTTGGCGGGGCGGTCGAGAATCCACTAAACGCCCTGGCGGCGATGATTGCCCGTTTGCACGATGAGCAGCATCGCATCACGATACCACACTTCTACGACGACGGGCTTGGCTTGACCGGAGAAGAGCGGGCGGCTT
>CAZIIP010000434.1:0-3031 GCA_964539455.1 uncultured Rhodothermales bacterium | reverse complement strand
TATCAACGGCAACTACGTTGTCATCAATGTGCGGCCGGGAGAATACTCCCTCAATTTCTCATACATCGGCTACAGCCCGCAACGCGTCGACGGCATACAAGTGTCGACCGGTCAGACCACACGCTATGACGTGGCCATGCGCGAACAAGTCATCGAGGGCGAGGAAATCGTTGTTCAGGCGGAGCGGCCGCTCATCCAGCGCGACCTGACCGCTTCGAAGAAGACAGTAGACGCTGACGCGATTGACGCCCTTCCGGTCGAGGGCTTTTTCGGCGTACTGGTGACGCAGGCCGGCGTGAACCAGGGCCCAAGCGGCGAAATACACATCAGGGGCGGTCGGTCGAACGAAGTATCGTACCTCGTAGACGGCCTGTCCGTCGGCAATCCCTTCGACACGAACGGACTTGCGACTTCGCTTGCTGCAGACGCCATTCAGGAAATGACCGTTATTTCCGGTGCATTCAATGCCGAGTACGGCAAAGCGATGTCGGGTATCGTCAATCTCGTCACGAAGGAAGGCAGCGACGAATTTGAAGGGACAATCAGCGCGTATGGTGGCGATACGTTTACCGGCAATGGGGACATCTTCCGAACACCTTCCGGACGCGATCTGAACGTATATACGCTTGAGGGATCACTCAGTGGTCCGCTGCCCATTGGAAACGGCACCAGCTTTTTCCTTTCCGGCCGGCGCGACGTCGATGAAGGGCATATCTATGGCGTTCGCCTGCATGCCCCGAGCGACTCTGCGAATTTCAACGTCAATCCGTGGTATTACGAGATTCAGGGCCGGCCTTGGCAGGAATATGCGTCGGAAGACAATCCGGACGGACTCCCGCTGCCGAATGAGGCGGTTTCGATGAATCCGCGGGAAAGCTACAACTTGCTCGCAAAGATTATCACCCGCCCATTTACGGGCGGGAAAATCGAGTACTCGTTTTTAAGGGATTTCAGCAAGCGAACGCCGTTCAGTTTCGGCTATCGTTACAATCCCGACGGTGTGGCCACAATCCGGGACGGCAGTTACAACCATAGCGTCCGCTGGACCCATACGGTCGGATCAAAGACGTTTTACACCGCACGTTTTTCCTACGCCCGGAATTCGCTCAAAAGCTTTCTATACGAGAATCCACTGAACCCGCTCTATACCTCATCGAACGCCATTCTTGGATTTCCCGGAAGCAACTTCCTTTTCGGCGGCACGCAAAAAGGGCACGTATACGAAACCGCCGAATCGGTGCGCGGAAAGTTGGATTTCACCCGGCAGTTCGGCGTCACACATGAAGTCAAAGCCGGGGCCGAGGCGCAGTTACACTGGCTCGACAGAGAGAATTTTGCCGTGCTGTTCGACGGCAACCGGTACCGGGAGCCCACCGTCGAGGATGTCAACTCGCCGTCACATGATCGCTACGAGGACCAGCGTGTCAACGAACTCAGCGCTTACGTGCAGGACAAAATCGAATTCGAGAATTTCATCATCAATGCCGGCGTTCGTTTCGAACGTTTTGAGCCGAACGGGAAGGCGGTAAGCAATGTGTTTGCGCCCCGTGGCGAGCTCGGAAACGGTGATCCGCACGATTTCCTGGAAGAGGCCACGCCGAAAAACATTCTGATGCCGCGGCTGGGGGTTTCATTCCCGATTACCGAGCGCGGCATTATCCACTTTTCATACGGGCATTTCGCCCAGATGCCGAGTCTCCGGAATCTGTATATCAATCCGGAATTCGAATTTCCGCCCAATGCCGTGCCGACTTTCGGCAACGCCAATATGCGTCCGGAGCGCACGGTGCAGTACGAAATCGGCTTGCAGCAGCAGTTGAGCGATTTGCTGGCGGTTGACGTGACGGGCTTTTTCAAAGATATCCGTGATTATCTTGCGCCGCAGAATATCATTTTCAGCGAGATATCGGGCGACAACCAGTACGTGGTCTATCGCAACCAGGACTACGCCAACATTCAGGGCGTGACCATTGCGCTGACCAAGCGGCGAAGCCGTACGGGACTGTTCTCCGCCACGCTCGATTATACGTTCCAGATCGCAGAGGGCAACAACAACGATACGGGAGCTTTCTTCTTCAACACGTTGTCGGGGCGGGAGACGGAGTTCGAGATCGTCCCGCTGGACTTCGACCAGCGCCACGTGTTGTCATCGACCACCACCATCGGCCGGCCGGGCAACTGGAGCGTCTCGTTTATCGGTCAGTACGCCTCGGGATACCCGTATTCACCGCAGATCATCGACCAGAACATCGATTTATTGCCAAATTCCGGGCGGAAGCCGCCCCAGCTCACGCTCGATGCCCAGGCCTACAAGGAGTTTGAAGTCGGTGAACTCCGGTTACGGGCGTTCGCCAAAATCTTCAATCTGCTCGACAGGCTCAACGAGCGCTTTGTCTTCGACGATACCGGACGAGCGACCTACACACTGAATTACAACAACATCCATGCGACCTGGGAACCCTACTACGGACAGCCGGGGATTCAGGATCTGGATACCTACAATACGCGGCCGCACTGGTACAGCGCCCCTCGAGAAGTCAGAATCGGCGTACAGATCTCTTTTTAGCGGCCGCTCCGCTACAAGGATGTGAAGGACATGGACTTGACGAATCATTCCCGGAAAATGGTGAAACGATCGCATTTCGAACGCATTATTCAACCGCTCGGAGCCGCTTTCCTTTCGGCCGCGTTCCTTGCCGTCGCTGCAATGGGGCAAGACGTTCCCCGGCAGGAAAACGCCCGGCAAAAGGACTGGAGTTCTGCGCGTGTGCAGCAGTGGGTTGATGCCAATAGCACAGGACGCCTGCTACAGGACCCGGCGTGCCCGGATTTCACGGACCGGCGTGATGCCATTCTAAACGGCAACAAGATTACCACCCAGATCTTCAACTTCGGCTCCATCTCGGCCCCAGGTAATGTAATCACCGACATCGTGTGGAACGGTCTCGGCTACGGGTATGAGTTTGGGCCGTTCGTGGCTGCAGAGGTGGTGGATGAGGGCCGCCGGGATCCGCAAAGCGTCCCGAAGCGC
>CAZIIP010000433.1:0-3056 GCA_964539455.1 uncultured Rhodothermales bacterium | reverse complement strand
CACGCGAGAAGTATGAGGCCGTGATATTTGAATTGGAAGCGGCGCGGAAGCAACCCGATGTATCACGCCGACGGTCGGCAGTCAGTCGCTTAGTTGGAAAATATGAACGACTGCCGTCGTGCGAAGGATTTTCCTCAACCAACGCCTTTACCAAATCGAGGTCTCCATGTCCCAAAAATTACAATCAGTGCGCTTGCGGCCATTTGGAATGTTGTGGCTGATCTTGTTGCTTTGTTCCGGAAGCCTGACGGCGCAAAACTCCCAGACACTACCGTTCAGCGGGCTCAACGACTTCGTTGAGACGCTGACATTTACGCAGGAAAATTGCGATCCTGATCTGGTGACCATTCAGATATGCCTCAACTTCGGCATAACGGAAGGCGGGCAGGTCAAGGTTGATAATGAAAGTCCTGAGCCCGCGACCAGCGATGTCCTTTTCGGGTCGCAGGTCAACATTACATCATCCGACGTCTCGCTTTTCAGCGAGCTTGTACCCGTACCTGTTCCATGCCCTGAGCCGGCCACTGTTTCCGACACTTATTCATTTACTCTCGAGGCAGATGATGGCGATAGCCCGGACGATATCAACGTAGATCCTCCCGATGGTGCAGCACAGGTGGGAAGCACGGATGCCGTCGGACCGCTCTGCTGTACCATTAGCGACACCGGCGTACCCACGTTTGTCTCGCTGAAACCCTCGACATTCGACATCGATGTCGACGCGGACAACATTTTCCAGATTTCGTCTACCGGCGGTGTGGCAGGAGGCTTTAATCCCGTTACTTCCGGTGGCACACTTTCCATTGAGTGGGGCAATTGTATCACCTTGCCCGTTGAGTTGTCGTTTTTCAAAGGGCATGCAGAGGGCAGGGACGTAGTGCTCGATTGGCGATCGGAAACCGAGACCAACAATGCCGGATTCGCGGTCGAGCATGCCATGGCGAAGACCGAATTCCGTGAAGTCGGGTATGTGGACGGCAGGGGAATGTCGTTTGAACCGGTGGACTATTCTTTCCGCGTAGGCAATCTCGATCCTGGTCACCATCGTTTTCGGTTACGGCAGATCGATTTTGATGGCCAAACCGAGTACACACCTCAAATCGAGGTGGTTGTTGAGGTGCCGGGAATGTTTGTGCTTGATCCGGCGTATCCCAATCCCTTCAATCCAAGCACGACGGTCCGCTTTGCCTTGAGCCATTCCCGGCACGTGACGCTCCACTTGCTCGATGTACTCGGCCGCCCGTACGGTGTGCTGTATGAAGGCGTACCTGCCGCAAATGAGACACAGACCGTACAGGTTGACGGCAGTCGTCTGCCGAGCGGCATCTACATCGTCATGCTCGAAGGTGAAGGGATTCGCGCGACGCAACGGATCACGCTGCTGAAGTAGCCCAATCGGATATCAATACTTCGTGTTCCCTGTGTCTTTGTGAGATGGCCGGTTTTCTCTGGTGGAGACACAGGGAATACGGAGGATTTTGGGGTTGCACGCTATGGTGCATCGATGATGGATGAGGAGCGAAGCGGCTTTGTAAGCGATTCGGTGCCGGATAGGTCGATATTGAGGACGGCGTATGGCGTACCGCATAGCCATCAGCCGTACAATTTGCCCGGTACGCAGCCCACTCCCGACAGGTAAGATCTCGGCGCCGAATTACCCAACCACAATCGTACTCTCTCCCGTTTCGAACGCCGACCGAAGGGCCCGTGCGGCGTCGATCTGCAAATCGTCCGGATTTTCGTGCCGATCGGACAGAACGGCGACACCGATGCTGATCTGACCCTCTTGCGGCGCATGTGTCTCGTTGACGGTCGCATGGGTTTCCTGTACCCACGCTGCGATATCCTCCACCTCATCGTAGTGAAAAACGCCGAATCCCATGTCGCCGAAGCGTTCGACGCGCCCTTCCGGGGTAAGCGCTTTGAGCGTTTCGAGTACGTTTTCCTCCGCTTCCTCGACCGTACGGTCTTCATTTGCCGCCCAGGCTTCCAGGTCTGCGTATAGATAAACGAGCGCCAGGGCAAGTGAATGGTTTTCTTTCCGCGCCTTCTGCATTTCCTCCGCAATGATCCGCCGGTGGGGAGTGTGGCGGCCGACTTCCACCAGACGGAGGCGTGGCCCCTGCCGGTGTGGCGGCGGGACATCGGTTGAGGGTGGCAGTCCCAGCATGTGTCCCAGCAACCTTCCCGCCTCGGCCATCATGTCACACGCCTGTTGCGAAAAGCGGGTTTGACCGGCCAATATGTCGGCTACGAGAAAGGCCCGCAGTTCGTCATTGTCCAGTACCGGAATGATGGCGACCTGCCCGATGGCCGGCGGTTCGCGATAGTAGCCCAAATCGCTTGCCTTGAGCTTCTCCTGCGGCAGATCGAGAAGTGTGGGCTCAGGCATCACCCGGCTTAAAAAGTAATCCGAAAAAGGGAACGATCGTTCGGAAACCACCAGCGGATCGCGGCTGACGATTGAGACGAGTCGGTAGCGGGATGCCGATTCATCAATCCGAAACAGGCACACGGTGTGTGCGCCGATGGTTGCCTGAATAGAGGTCAGATACGGCTTGAGTGAAGCCTCGATATTCGGTCCGAAGGGTTTGTTTTTCGGCGTACGATATACGGGTACGACGCGTGTTGCGGGGGCCTCAACTTCTTCCTCCGCGTCCGTTGTTTCCCGGGGGGCAGCAGACGCTTTCGGTTGGGGAGCGTCAGACGGCATGGAGGCGGCCTCGTCTTCGGCAGGCTGTTCCTCAGACCGAGAAAGAATGGCGTCGGCAGCGGCCTCGCCGATGTCGCCGTCTTCCCCCCGCTGCCGGACGCGTACTTCGAGAATGCCGGCCCGGCGAAGGTCTTCCTCGGACACTTCGTCGGAGACGTTCGCAGCCGTTGGTTCGGAATAGGGCCTGGTTTCGCGCTTGTGTCGCTGATATACATGGGTGACCAGCAGAACAAACGCAATCAGCAGCAAAACCGCCGCAACGATGTAGAGCCACGGCATCTGAAACAACCATGCCAGAACGGCGGCAACCAAGGCTAATACGACGAAGAGGAAGCGGATCATT
>CAZIIP010000432.1:0-3063 GCA_964539455.1 uncultured Rhodothermales bacterium | reverse complement strand
GCTCCTGCGAAACACGCACACCGGGATCCGGCAGGTGGATCCCGCCATCCGGGAAGTGGCCACCGGTATGGGTATGACCTCACGCCAGATCCTCTTTCATGTCGAGTTGCCTCTCGCCGTACCCTTCATCATGGCCGGCATCCGGATCGCGACGGTCTGGACCATCGGCGTGGCGACGCTGGTTTCGCTGGTGGGTGCCGGGGGACTCGGCGATCTGATCTTCAAAGGCCTCCGCAGCTACCACATCGATCTGATCGTCGCGGGTGCCGCCCCGGCCGCCCTGCTCGCCTTGATCCTGGACTGGCTCATCGGTCACGTGGAGGCATGGCTGACCCCCGGTCCGGCGAAAGAGAAGAGCAAAAAGCGAGGCTCCGGCCGTGGCCTGCGCACGGCTTCACCCACGGTCAAGCTCTTGCTCGTCTTTGCCGGCGTCATTGCGGTCCCGCTGCTCGCCGCGGCGCCGACATGGATCGGCAGTCGGTCCGGCGACGTGCTGGAAGCCGGCTTCGAATCCGAGTTTCTGGTCCGCGAGGACGGTTATCCGGGATTGCAGGAGACCTACAATCTGCACTTTCCGCCCCCGCGTCACATGGATCCCGGCCTGATGTACCGGGCGGTGGCAAACGGCGTCGTCGACGTCATCTGCGGATATGCGACCGACGGCCGGATCCCCGCCTACAACCTGCGGATGCTCGAGGACGACAAGAACTTCTTTCCGCCGTACGATGCCGCGCCATTGGTCAGAAGGGAGGTGCTCGAGCAACAGCCCGGACTGCGGGGACTGCTGAACAAACTCGGCGGCCGGATCTCCCAGCGAGACATGCAGGAAATGAATTTCGAGGTCGACCGGAATCACCGCAGCGCTCGATCGGTCGCCCGGGAATTTCTTCAGGAACAGGAACTGATACCTGCCGATCCGGACGCCACCCCGGCGATCTCCGGCGAACTGGTGATCGGGGGCAAAAATTTCACCGAACAGGAGATCCTCGGGGAGCTTTTTGCGCTGCTCGTGGAGAACCATACGGCCATGACGGTCGATCGCCGTTTCAACCTGGGCGGCACGATGATCTGCTTCAACGCACTCCTCGCAGGCGACCTGGATCTGTATGTGGAGTACACCGGCACGGGGCTGGTCAGCATCCTCAAACGAGACGCGATCACCGATCGGCAGGCGGCCTACGACACCGTCGCGCAAGAATTTGCGGAACGATTTGACAGTATCTGGTTGGATCCATTGGGATTCAACAACGCCTACACGCTCACCATGCGTAAAGATCTCGCCGGCCGGCTCGGCATCGAGACCATCTCGGATCTTGCAGAAGTCCAGAAAACGGGCTTCTCCGGGGCAACTCCCTGAATAAACCGGCCGGACGTCGGTTGGGCGAATGCAACGTGCTCGGGGCATGCATCCCGGGATCTGCCGACCGGCAACAGGCTCTCAATACCCATCATCATCACACATAAAAATGAGTGGATTCGCTGCAGCAATCGGACAACCCCAACAACAGGACGTCGATCGTATGATCTCCATGATTTCACACCGTGGACCATTCGTTCAGGGAGCGGCGCGTTCCGGAGACGTCATCATGGCGCAGAACCACTGTCGTGGAGATGTGGCCGTGCAGGACTCCGAGAGCGAACTCCCGGTGGCGGATCCGGAAAACGGGTGGCATGTGTGCTACGACGGGCAAATCGGCAACTTGCCCGACCTGATGGAAGATCTGGCCTTGGAAACCGGTCCCTACGCCGAGGAACGGCTCCTCATCGAATTGTACCGCCGGCATGGAGAGCACATGCTGGATTATCTCGGCGATGCAACCTTTGCCTTTTTCGTAACCGACGGCGACAACTGGTTCGCGGCGCGCGATCTGCTGGGAATCAAAACCCTCTTCTACGGCCGGAAAAACGGGACGCTCGTGTTCGCTTCCGAGCTGAAAGGCGTGAAGGCGGTCACCGATGATGTCCATGAATTCCCTCCGGGTCACTACACGGACCGCGACGGTACGTTCAAGCGGTATGGATCGTTGGAAGATCTGAATACGGAAGTGGTCGACGCGTCACCGGCACGCGCTACGGAGCAGATCCGCGATATCATCCACCGCAGCTTCTCGAATCGCGTGGACTTTTCCGTACCCACGGCGACGTTGTTGAGTGGCGGGATGGACAGCAGCGTGATCAGCGCGCTGGCGGCGCGGCAATACCGGAAGGAAAACGGAGACGATGCACGCCTCAAATCCTTTGTCGTGGGCGTCGGCGAATCGGAAGATGTACTCAGCGCGCGGTCGCTGGCCGAAAAACTCGGCACGGATCACGAGGAATTGCTGGTCGAGCCGGAAGAGGTGATCGAAGCCTTGCCCGAGGTCATCTATCATCTGGAATCCTTCGACCCGTCGCTGGTTCGCAGTGCCGCCGCCAACTTTCTCGTCTCCCGCGAGGCGAAGCGGCAAGGGTACGAGGTCTTGTTGTCGGGCGAAGGCGGCGACGAAGTCTTTTGCGGTTACGCCTACATGCGAGACGTCCCGCACGAACAGCTTGCAGAGAAGCAGAAGGAGTGCCTCGGGTTCCTGCACAACAACGCCTCGCTGCGTCTCGACCGGATGAACCAGTGTCACTCCGTCCGCGTCGTGACCCCGCTCATATCGGGCGAATTGCTCGAATATGCCATGCAACTGCCGCCGGAATACAAACAGTATCCCGACGGTGACGGGAAGATCGAGAAGTGGATCTTCCGGAAAGCCTATGAAGAGATGTTGCCGGAGGAGATCACGTGGCGTACGAAGTCGGAATTCTCACAGGGATCCGGCTCGGCGGGCATGCTTCCCCAGTATTTCGAGCAGGAGATTAGCGATGCGGCATTCGAAGAGGCCCGCGCGGCGTATCCGTTTCTCCGTAGCAAGGAAGAGTGGCACTATTTCCGAATTTTCCGCGAGCATTTCGGTGATGAAAAAGCGGTCGATACCGTAGGCCGCTGGCCGCTGTTGTAGGGCAGGGGAGGATCTGGGCCTGGGCCTGGGTCTGGGTCTGAGTCTGGGTCTGGGTCTGGGTCTGAGTCTGGGTCTGGGT
>CAZIIP010000431.1:0-3075 GCA_964539455.1 uncultured Rhodothermales bacterium | reverse complement strand
ACATCGGTAATGCTTAATATAGCTTTTTCATAATATCCCAGCATCATCTCAAGTTTTCCGATTTGCATTTGTACTTTCGAATAATCTAAACCATATTTAGCCCGATACGGTCTAATGACAGTTTCTGATGCACGAGCAAGCTTGAGCGCTTCATCTTTATTAATATCTGTATTCAGTAAAGATCGTTCGTATAATATTAATCCGTATTCAGCTTTGTAGATGTTATCTGTTGTGACGTAATATTCTGCTGCTTCCCCGAAATATTGATTACTTTTTTTATAGCGACCACTAAACTTCATCAAAAACGCAAGGTCTGAATAGACATGTGGAATATTCGGGTGGTCGATATCAACTTTATTTTTGTAGATATTAAGCGACTCTTTTAAATAATCTTCCGCAACTTTATAATTGCCCAATCTTGTATTTACTACACCTCTAGAATGAAGAATATTGGCGATTACTGGATGGTCCAATTTCAAACTGGATCTTGCAAGCCTAATTGATCTATCCATTAAAATATCAGCCTCAATCAAAAATAAACTATCCCTAGTTTTCTTGAACATATCATCCAGTACTAATGCAATATTGTTGAGATTATCAGCAGTATACGGATGAGTTATAAGCTGACTACTTTGTCTATAATGCAAATTCTCTCTAAATAATGAATCGGCAGATTCTAGCAGACCGGCATCTCGGTACACATGGGCGAGATGATCTTTGCAAAGTAGTAGGTCATTATGACCCACAGGCAAGATATTCGAGGCAATTGCAACCGCCTCCCGAGCTATAGTTAGTGCACTGTCTATCTCACCTATAGCTCTTAATAATCGCGCTTTAGCCGCAAGTGCTTTTGCTGTTGCTACACTTCTTCTACCACTTAAGCGTTTCCTAATTTGTAATGCCTCGTTAAGATGACCTTCAGACGCCCCTAACATACCAGCATCATGTTCAATATTACCGAGCGTATAAAGAATGTCTGCCTTGTCCGTCAGTGAATTATTCCCACTCAATTCGTATAAAATGAGTACTTCATGTTGCACAGATATTGCTCTTGAGAGAATTCCCGTCCTGTGGTAGATGCGGCTAAAAGTACGCAGATGTTCAATGAGACCTTCACTGTCGCCCTCCAATCTCTGACGGGTCAACGATAGATTTTTATCAAGAAGTGTCCGCATAGTTTTTCCGCTTTCAACTTCCTGTGGATCAAAAAAGTCCAAATGATCAAGTGTTAGTTCTGTCGCTATTCTGTACTTATTCGCGTTCTTTTTTATTAGACCATAACCAAAAATGAGTGACAATAACAAACTAAGTGCAATAAAAGAAATAGTTAAGAGCGTTTTGTTTCTGCAATAATATTTTACACCTCTATAAATAATGGAGTCCTTTCTTGCCAAAACCGGTCGATTCGCCAGATAGCGATCAATGTCTTCCGCAAATTCCCTTGCTGACGCATACCGCCTATCCGGTTGTTTCGCAAGCGCAGAGAGTACGATGTTGTCCAGGTCCCCTTTAAGCTCCCTATGCCTGTCCTGCAATGCCCGGCGCTTGTGCCTCTCCATTTTATTCGCTGCGGAAGTGACGAATACTCCGGCCGCTGTGCTGGGTCTAAGAGGTTCTTCCTCGCATACGGTACGTTCTACCTCATATCGGGCGCTCGAACGAAGACGGTACGGACTTCTTCCCGTTAGCAGGCGATATAGAATGACTCCCAGAGAGTAGACATCGGAAGCCGTTGTGATCGGTTCCGCCTTGATTTGCTCCGGACTCGCATACTCCGGCGTCAGCATCCTTGCTCCGTCCTGGGTCAGATCGCTGGCTAACGGTTCATCATTTATGACCTTTGCAATGCCAAAGTCCAGCAGCTTCACCTGCTGCTCTGACGTAACGAGTATGTTTGAGGGCTTCAGGTCGCGATGGACGATCAAATGTTGATGCGCGTGATGAACGGCGAGACATACATTCCTGAAGAGCGTCGCCCGCTGCCGGGTCGTGAGTTCATTGTCATCACAGTATCGGTCAATGGGAGTCCCCTCAACAAATTCCATTACCAAATAGGGACGCCCGTCTGCCGTAGTACCCCCGTCGTGCAACTGTGCTATTCCCGGATGGTTGAGCCGGGCAATGATTGCGCGTTCTTGTTCGAATCGACGTTTGAGCGCGGGACTCGCATCGCGAATTACCTTTATAGCCGCTCTGTGCTCGAAGAGCCCATCAGCTCTGGCGGCCTCGTAGACGGTACCCATTCCGCCCTCTCCGAGCTTTCGAACAATCTTGTAAACCCCCAGTCGATGCCCGACAGAAAGGTCCAGTGAAAAAGCTCCGTCTCCTCCCGATCCCTCTTCAAAGCCACCAATGCATTCAAAATCGCCGTCATCGAAACGAATTCCGGGTAGAAGTGGCTCCTCAAGAAAGTGGTCCCCGTCCCTGGCAATCTCATCATACGCATCTAGAAGGGACTGCGCCTCGGCTTGCATCTCGCCGGTATCCAGACGCAATATCAGGGTCTTTCGCTCCTCGACAGGAATGTCCAAACACGCTGCAACCGTGTTCTTAACCTTATCCCAATCAGTAGCATGCATTGAATGGCGGCTTTCGGCTATCAGGTTTCACTCATGTCCTAATCGTGAGACGAACACAATTCGTGACTCGTCTCTACCTATAACATGCGCAAAAAGGTCACAAACCGCGCCAACTCGACCACCATTAATGCCGGCGGTCCCGTAATATGCCAATCCTGTTTTGTTGGTGCAACACTCCAACTTATTTGTCTACAACGAAGGTCCGCCGCCCTGGGGCCACCAGTCATCACCAACCGACGAGCGAGAACACTCCGGTCACTCACCTTCGCTGGAGTGTCCCGACGTCCGGCCGGATACCTGCTCATCTTGCGGTACGACCGCGTCATCTTCAAGACTTACGATGCCACTGCACGAACTTGCAAGTAAACCGAGACCGATAAACAAGGCGGCAAACAGTGAGCGAAGCTTTTGAGACGTCAACATTGTGTGCTGTGATTTGAGGAAAGGATTTTTAGTGAACAGGTTGTGGCGAATGTTCACGTATGAGGCAGTCGTG
>CAZIIP010000430.1:0-3076 GCA_964539455.1 uncultured Rhodothermales bacterium | reverse complement strand
GTGTAGGGGATCGTATCCAGCAGGCGGGCAAGCGCTCCCACGCTGTTTCCCGCTTCCGGATCCGCCGAAATCACCTGTGCGGTGACTCCTTCGTCAACCGGCCAAGCCGGACGCAGGTCGATGGTCGTAACGTTCATGCTGACCCTGCCCACAATCGGACATTCCTTCCCATTGACAAGGAATAGACCGCAATTAGAGAGACGCCGATCGACACACGAGAAATACCCGGTGGACACTACACCGATCGGCATGCGTTCTCCGGCCTCGAAGGTCGCGTTGTAGCCCACCTTCTCACCCGGCTCCAGCCATTTAATCACGGAAACAGGAGCTTCGATCTGCATCACCGGCCGGAGCGGAAGCGACTCCCGCGGCTGCGGGTGATAGCCGTAGAGTCCCATGCCCAGACGAAGCATGTCCGCCTCGATGCGATCCGCCCAAAAGGAGCCGGCCGATGCGGCGACATGCAGTTTCACAACTCCCGGAAAGAGGTCACGTGCTCGTTTCGCCAGCGTATTCCAGCGTTCTATCTGGAGCAAGGTCAGGTCCGGTTCCGGACCGTCGGCATCTGCAAGGTGGGTACAAAGACCGCTGACTTCAAGCCGTTTATTGGACGCAACGATAGCGGCAACCCTTTCGACACTGCCGAATGAAATGCCCTGCCGATTCATCCCGGTGTCGACCTTCAGATGCAGGTGCAGCGGTTTGTCGGCACGCCGGGCCAGCTCCTGCGCCTGGCTCTCGCTGAGGATGGCATACGTAACGTCCTGAAGGTTGTCTGAAAGGATATTGGAAATATGGGTAGTGCCCAGGAGAAGTATGGGTGATTGAATACCCGCCTCACGAAGCGCCTGTGCTTCGTAGTAGGCATCGACGATAAGAAACGGGACATCCGCCGTTTCCAGAATGCGTGCGACTGGAATCAGGCCATGCCCGTAGGCATTGCTCTTGATCACCGGAGCGATCCGTTTGCCCGGGTGTTTACTCTGGTACACGGACAGATTCGAGAGCAATGCAGACCGGGATAGTTTCACCCGCACAAGAGACTCGAATGGTAGGTCTTCCGATAGCCGCATGAAGTCCTGTTTTGCTCGCCGGGTCAGGGCACGACATCCTCTTACGCACCGACGGGCTGTGCCGAAGCGGCAGCCTCGAGGGCCGTTCTCGCTTCCTCGAATTGCAGGTGTGCACGCGTAATGTAGGCGTTCACTTCGTCGATGTAGCCATCTGCCGACGCCGACCAGACACGATTGAGGTAACGCTCACCGGCCGCGAAGTGACTCATCACATCGGCGTAGGCTTGCAGACCGTATGCATGCCCGATCGTTTCGCGGGCATCGGCAAATGCGTTGAGATCTTCAATTAGAAGATCGTCGATCCGGTGGCACATGTCGTACGTATTGATCTCGTGCTTCTGCTCATCGAGATGCACCACGTTTTCGATTACGTTTTTTAGACTGGCATTGATCACCGAGATATTCTCGGCGATGGTTTCGCTATGTTGCGCCGCCCGTCTTTTCTCGACCTGCACAATGACGACGCCCACCACGCCAAGTCCCAATAGTAGCCCCATCGTGGTCCAGTTCACATCCCGTGCGTCGAGCACGCTTACATATGCTCCTGCCAGAAAGCTCACCGTGATGATTGCAAGTCCGACTCTTTTCATTATTCGTCTTCCGATTACGGGTAGCGTGTCAGCCGCCGAACACTTTTATGAGGGCAAAAGCCACGCCGATAAGTGCTTCACCCACAATGAGACCTGCCGCCAGGGGAATCCCGACGTCGTCGCTGAACTTGTGGCCTTTGCGCCAGTCGACCACGAGACGCGTGGCGGTCCCAAGACTGTACGTCAGCACGATATTAAATGGCAGGTAGAAACCCAATCCGACCAGTATGCCGAGTCCGCCGATGCCGCTCGCACTGAGAATGGCTCCCATGCCGGCCCCGGCAACATACTTCTGCACCGGTACGTCACCGCCCAGAATGCCCTGAATGACCTCCGCGAGAGCCGTTCCCTGTGGTGCAGGCAACCGCGCGGAGCCCAGACCTTCCGCCTGGTGCAAGACGACGATGAGCGACATCACCAGGATGGGGCCAAGCCATGATCCCAGGAATTGACCGAGTTGCTGTTTCCGCGGGGTGGCGCCCACCAGATAGCCGGTCTTGAGATCGAGCATGAGATCCGTCGCCTGCGCCATGGCGACACAGGCGGCGGCGCCCACCATAATCGAGGCAATAATGGCAGCCGAGTTTCCAATACCGCTCGTAATAAAGACCAGAATCGTGATGGCGATCAGCGTCATGCCGCTCAGCGGCGACCAGTTCGTACGACCGATGCACTCGGAAAGAATGACCCCCGCCATCCAGATCCAGAGCGTTCCGAGAATGGCCATGGCCAAACCGCGCAACACGCCCACCTCGGCGGCCGAGCTTACCGCAATCACGAAAAGAAGCAGCGCCGCCCCGGCAACGGCCATGTAAAGCATCTTAATCGGCAGTTCATCGGCGGAAATCGAGCTTTTGCTTTTCGCCGCCTGCTGCATACTGCGTACGGCACTGACGATCAAGGGAAAGGCCAGGAAGATGCCGGTAATGGCCCCTCCGATCAGCATCCCGATGCCGACGGGTCGGAAAAGCAACAGGCGCAGTTCCTCCGGATTCGTAGAGGGTAACGTGCCTTGCGCCGCCATCAACGGCGCCAGTACCCAATAGCACACGTAGCCACCCACAATGAAATAGAATCCGCCTTTGCCTGCGATATATGCCACACCAAACGTGAGCAAGCTCACATACCAGATACCGTTCATGTATTCCGGCATCCCGATGAGTGCCCCCGCGTCCCAGTTGTCAAAGCCCGAGAGTTTCGTCGCCGTGTGCACGAGCGCGCTCAGCGTAACACCTCCCAGCAGGTAAAGCGCCTTTCGCATGCCGGCGCCCGGCGCTTTAAGGATCGCCGCCACGGCCACCCCGCCCGGATACGTCAGCCGCTCGTAGTCGATCATCTGCTTGCGGAGCGGGATGATAAACGCGATTCCAAGCACCGCACCCGCCATACAGCCGAAAACCATGAGCGGATAGG
>CAZIIP010000429.1:0-3083 GCA_964539455.1 uncultured Rhodothermales bacterium | reverse complement strand
GCGATTGATGTCGGGGTTTTCAGCAGGGCCATCCTCGATGTCCGTGAATGTGTAATTGACCATCAGATCAAGGTTGTCGATCGGCCGGCTCTCGATGCCTGCCTCCAATCCCCGGATTACGAACTGACCTGAGTTTCTGTTAAGAAACATGGGCGGTGGGCGGTCATTGGCTCCCATCTGGATTAAGTTTTTTACATCCATGTAGAAGGGATTTACGAAGGCGGTCAGACCCGGGATGAACGAATGCGTCAGTGCGACTTCGTAGCTCCACACTTCTTCGGGATCCAGTTCTTCGTTGTGAGCAGGGAATAAATGAAGTTCACTGAATTTCGGCTGCCGGAATCCCTTGGATACTTTTGCGCGCGCGGTCGTCGTTGGCGTTGCGTGATAGAGGATACCTGCGTGGGGAAGAGCCGCCCAACCGCGATCCTGGTCGTCCCAATGCCCCCTCATTCCCAGTGTCTGCACCCACCGACCCTTCGTGAACTCGTTGAAGACGAACACATCGTGGTTGTTGCGATTGTACGGACCAAAATCCATGAACCCGGCCGGCATGTTGTCTCTTGCCCACGACACCCAACCTTCCTGCGGCTCCGCCCACTGGTATTTGAATTCGTAGCCGGCCGTGAGGGCGTCTCGCGTATCGCCCTGACGATAAATGTCCCGCGTGTACCGGCTCAGGACGCCCAGCGTGCGGTCCTTCGACTGCCAATAGTCATTGATCGAGGGCATGTCGAACCGGTGATCGCCCTGGTTGTCGTACACGGTGAGCAGGAAATCCGATGTCTTCCATTTGCCGATCAGGTCGGCATCCCAGGAGTACCGTATGTATTCCCGCTTGTCGTTGTTCGTGTAGGGATCGTTCACGGGTCCCGGATCACCGGCCTCGTCGCGGAAATACTGCCCCGACAGTTCGAAACGCCACACCTCATTGACCTGAAGACCCGTCCGAAGCGAAACGAAATCCGCACCGTAGGACGCATTTTCGCGATGCCCGGCTGTTTCTTTACGATCGTAGGTGACATAGTAGTCAAACATCCCCGTCTTTCCTCCGTGACGCAACATGCCGTGCACCGTGTCGTAGCTGCCGTAGGAGAATGTTGCGTTCGACCTGTAACCGGGATCCGACATGCGGGTCGTAATGATGTTCACCACACCGCCCATGGCGTCGGTGCCATATAGCACGGCCTCGGGTCCTCGGATGACCTCGATGCGCTCTACATTGGCCAGGGGCAGCGTCTGAGCGATCGTACAGCCGAACAGGGACATCTTCTCCGGCCTCCCGTCTATCAGCGTCTGAAGCCGGCGCAGGTTCGAACCCAGCCCCCTGATCTCGATAGCCTGGCGTCCGAGAATGGCGTCACGACGGATGTACACGCTCGGCATCGACCCGATCACGTCCATGACATAATCCGCGTTGGACGCCTCGATCTGCGCCGAATCGACCACGCTCACGGCCGAGGTGATGTCGGCCACACTCCGTTCCACGGGAGTTGCCGTCACAACGATCTCGGGCAGGTGGAACATCTTCATTGCATCCTCTTCGTCTTGAGCACAGGTGCTCCTCGCGCACCAGCCCCAAACAAGCAAAACACTGAGAGCAACATTCGCTATAGACTTTCTCGACCGCATGGCTTTCACATTTGTATTACGTTTGTACGAAATCGTAATATTCTGTGCATGCATCATAATGTCAACCGGGGTCCCGTGTGAAATTTTCAAGCGGGGGATAGGTAGCTAAGATGAAGATCCTTTGACCTTGATCGGCAGGCGGCGGGAGTTCGTCTGCAGCCTGTTCCATGATGGGGCGAAGGTGATGTCGATTCCCGGAGTTTGGTGATCCGACAAGGCCGTTCATTCCTTCATATCACCGATGATATCCTGGAAGGCCTGACAGCGGTCTTCCCATGGCCCGCAGGCAACTGAACGATGGGTCGATCATGCGATATTCGGCACCATCATGGCGCAAGCTGTTGATGGGCATTCGGAAGGGCTGGGCTTACGTTTGTTGTGTTGGTGGCCGTTACTATACTGTATCGGACAACCTATCCACTGGAAGGACCGCTGGAAAGATGAACACGACAAGCAGACGAGATTTCCTGAAAAAAACCGCGCTTACGGCCGGCACCTTGACGATGGCACGGGACGTTCGCAGCGATTTTGAGCCAAACAGAGCAAACGAAACGGTAAACGTTGCCGTCGTGGGTGTGCGTAATCGTGGTCTTGCTCACATACGCAGTCTATCGAAGCTTCCGGATGTTTGTGTTGCCGCGATATGTGACGTTGACCAGCGACTTTTCCCAAAGGCCATCGCTGAAGTGGAAAGAGGAGGGCAAAAGCAACCCGAGACATACGTTGATTTTCGGGAAATGCTCGAAAACGACGACATCGATGCGGTTGTCATCGCTTCACCGGATCACTGGCACGCCTTGCAGACCATCTGGGCATGTCAGGCCGGCAAAGATGTCTACATCGAAAAGCCGATCTCCTATACGATCGAAGAAGGCCGCAAAATGGTTGATGCCGCCCGCAAATATCGGCGGGTTGTGCAGACCGGCACGCAAAGTCGTAGCAGCGCAATTGTGAAGGAAGCGATCCGTCAGCTCCACGACGGGATCATAGGTGAGATCTACATGGGACGGACCATCGTATTTGGATTCCGGCCCAATATCGGACACGTTCAGGATGGCCCAATTCCGGATGGCGTAAACTGGGATCTTTTCCTCGGACCGGCTCCTTATCGGCCATTTAATGAAAACCGGTTTCATTACAAATGGCACTGGTTCTGGGATACGAGTACTACCGAATTCGGGAATAATGGTACCCACGGAGCGGATGTCATTCGATGGGCGATGGGAAAGCGCGACCATCCCGTTACAATTCAATGTATGGGTGGCTTCTACATCTGGGATTCCGACCAGGAAATACCCAATATTCAGCTCGGCGTATTTCAGTATGAAGATGGAAAAACGATACAGGTGGATGTCAGGAGTATCTATAACAATGAAGAGGCTGGACAAAAAGGAGGCGAATTTATCTACGGTTCCAAAGGCTGGATGCATTTAACCCATTCGTCTTACCGG
>CAZIIP010000428.1:0-3086 GCA_964539455.1 uncultured Rhodothermales bacterium | reverse complement strand
CCCAGCAAAAAGGTGACTGAAGATTATATAACCGGCCGGTTCGGGTGATCGTGTAGACCGGCTGGTAAATTTTGCCGATTTCGGTCCTACCGTGCTCAGCCTGACCGGGATTGACGTTCCCGACTACATGCGCGGCCGGCCGTTTTTGGGCGAGAGCGAGACAGACCCGCGCTCATATGTTTTCGGGCATCGGGACCGGGTTGACGAAGCGATCGACATGTCGCGCTCTGTACGCGACAAGCAGTACCTGTACGTCCGCCATTTCATGCCCCACATCAGTTACAACCAGCAGACAGCCTGGCCCGATCAGGGTGAAATCCGTCACGAGTTCTACCGGATGGCCGAAAGCGGTGAGATGACCGATGCCCAGCGGCAGTTTGCGGGACCGACCAAGCCGATCGAAGCCCTCTACGACACGGATGCAGATCCCTTGAACCTGAACAACCTTGCCGATTCTCCTGAACACCGGGATTTGCTCCGGCAAATGCGCGAAACGTTGCGTGCACAACTGATTGCGGAGAGGGATCTGGGGTTCGTGCCGGAAATCGAGATGCTCGACTACACGGATGGTACCACGCCCTACGAATGGGCACGAAGTGGTGCGTATGATATTGAAGCCTACTTGTCGGCGGCCGAGGCCGTGGGAACCGATAATTTCGAACAGTTCAGCGCGCTTCTCCAGGATGAAAGAACCGGCGTGCGGTATTGGGGAGCAATGGGCTATACGGCAGCTACCGAGGTGCCGGCGAACGCGCTGGATCCGCTGCCGGCTGCACTCGATGATCCGTCTCCGGCCGTACAAATCGAGGCCGCATCGGCGCTCATCAAACACGGCAGCGTGGACGAGGGATTGACAAGACTTCGGGAATTGCTCGACCACGAGGATCCCATCGTCGTCATGTATGCGGCGCGGGCCATAGAGATGGCAGGGGATAAGGCGAAAGCGGCATATTCGGATATGCAAGCGCTATACGAAACGAACAGAGACCGTACCGACGATCCGTATCTTTTCATCGGATTTGCGGCGAAGGGTTACCTCGATCGGGTAGAGCCGTAGAGATGAGAGAACGACCATTCAACTTCTGGGCATCTCGTTTTCGTCCGGTCCGGCGGTGACTGCCGGTAGCTTTTTGCAGGACTCGAGGTGGCCGTCTGGTTGAGCGCACACGCGAATCGTCGAGAGTACGGGAGCGCAAGGCAACGCACGCTGAGGTGCCGCACGCACGCCACGGTCACCGGCCTTAGAAAATGAGTAGCCGGTGAGATTCGGCACGTTTTCGATATTTTGTGCCGACTGGTACAACAGCACAAATTGTCCGGCTTCGCGATCGAAGTACATCATATCCGGTACTCCGGCCATTGCGAACATGTCGTCTATGGTCCATTCGGGAGCCTCCGGTTCGACGCCGGCGAATATTTCAGCCGCCTGAGGTGCACATGCCGTCAGACAAGCGGACAAAAGGAAAAGCAGGATGTGCGATAGATGGTGTCGCATGTTTACCCTTTCAAGAGATATCGGAAGCGCTATCAGGAGCTATTACGGGCGGCAATGATGGAGAGTTACGTATGCGAATGGGTGGCAGAGGATTATTTCGAGATCCTCTGCCCAATGCACTGCCTCAAATCCTGAAAGGAGCGGGCCTAACCTTCCACCACCGTCGAGGCAACGATGCGAACGAGCACCTCGTTATCTGCGGACTTCGGTTTAGGCATATCGGTAGGTTCGAGGACATCGGCTGATCCATATCGCCCGATCCTTCGCTTTGCTCAGGATGAGACGGGGTGAATACGTTTCGACGGTACACCTCGACAGGACGGCTTTGTACGGCAGGCTGACGCCGGCGACGTCTCACAAACCGAATACTTCGGCTGCGTAGGACAAACCCAATCGGTGCGCCTCGATGGCATCCATCGTGTGGGGTGACTCCTCTTCTATGCACTGCTCCAGCACGAGGAGGGGATTCAGTCCCAGCGCATCGACCTCAGCGGCGAGCCGCACATAGTCAATGTCACCCTCACCGAATTCCTCCTTCCAGATACCGCCTTCCGACTGGCGGAGGTGAATTTCTGCTATCCGATCCCCGTAAAGCTTCAGAATGTCGAACAAGGCCACTTGCGAGTCCCCCGCACCGCGGTAGATCCAGTGGGCGTCGAGACAGAGCCGGACATTTGCCGGATCGGTGGCAAGCATCATATGATGAAGCTCCCGGGCGGCGTCCCGCAACTCCGGAGCATGCATGTGATAGGCCAGCACCAGATCACGCTCGCGGAGCAGCGCGCCGAGCCGGTCCAGATTCTTGGCCTGCTCCACGAGCCGGCGGTCATCCTTGGTCTCCTCACTGCCCCACTGAATCGGATCGGGATTGGTAACGATGATCTCGATTCCCGCTGAACGGGCGACATTCGCAATGGCAATCGCCTCTTCAATGCTTTTCAGTGCATGATCCGGCTCGTGCAGCCGGGTCCCGATATAGATCGACCGCATCCAGAGCCCGTGCTTTTCCATGAGTGGCAGGAGCGCCTTCAGCTCGTCGGCCGTCGAGACGGACGGCTCGTAGCCTGTGAAACCGGATTGGACAAATTCGGCAAGACCCGCGTCCAGGTCGCCATACCAATCACGTCCTGCCCGTTCGAAAAAGGTATACCACGCATACACATTGCAGGCTACCCGATCGGTGGGAGACGGGTGCAGGGCGTTCCACGCCCGCTTTTGTTTGGTCACCATGCCAATACCGGCAACGGCTGCAGTCGACTGCAGGAACCGGCGGCGGTCCATTTGTTTTGTGATCTTCATAGCAAAAAAGGTATTGGTCGGGCGAGGCTTCTTAGAAGGTTATCGGCAAATCTACACACCGAAGACGTCGCGTACCTGCACGAGCCCCAATCATTGAATATAGAACACCCTGTAGATAGCGGCCCTAGGGCTTCGCTCGCCTTCACTGCGTTCAGTGCATAGCGCTTCGCCGGGGCGGGTACCCCCTACATCCACACCTCAATACCTGGCCACCTCCACACCTCGACACCTAGCCACCACCAAGCCACCCCCCCTCGGATCCCCACCCCCGCTATCCCGTTACAGCGCATCT
>CAZIIP010000427.1:0-3094 GCA_964539455.1 uncultured Rhodothermales bacterium | reverse complement strand
GGGAATCAGGCGGCGAGATGAAAACCGCAACCCTTTTCGATTATTTGCCCGAAGGATCCTCTGCAGTCGTGCTTGGTGGGGCGCATGTTTTCGATACCGCCGCACAAGAACTGGAATCCGCTTCAGATGCCTACGATCGGCTGCTGAAAAAGATAGCGGAGGCCGATGAGAACCGGTCCGTATTTGAGGAAAAGGAACCGCCACCACCGCCCCCTCATGTGCTGTTCATGGACGCCGATTCGTTGCATAGGAGACTTTTGGTGCTATCCTCGCTGTCTATTTCAACGCCTTCCACACTTCTTGCACCCGACCAGCCGGTTATTGACGCCGGGACCACACCACAACCCACCTTCAACGGAAGCGTCAAGCTTTTGCGAAGGCAGCTTGCGGCGAACAAGAAGGAAGGTATCTCGACGGTTATTCTTTGTGACAGCAGAGGACAGGAAAACCGACTGTATGATTTGCTCGACGTTGAGACCAATCCCCTCGATGTCCAGCTCCTGGTTGAATCACTCCATGAAGGATTCGTCTGGCAAGCGGAAAGCCTGGCCGTATATACCGACCATCAGATCTTCAATCGGTACCACAGGCCGACGACGCGAAAACGCAAGAAGAAAAGTGGCATCAGCCTGCGCGAGTTGCGCGATCTGACGATAGGCGACTACGTCGTGCATGTCGACTACGGTGTCGGCATTTTCGACGGTATGGAACGCATCGAAGTCCGAAACAAGCAGCAGGAAGCGGTTCGCGTCACCTACAGCGATGGGGATGTACTGTACGTCAACGTCTCTGCCCTGCACAAGCTGCACAAGTTCACGGGTCAGGAAGGACACAAGCCCCGGCTGACGCGATTGGGTTCCGGTCAGTGGGAACGCACAAAATCGCGCACCAAAAAGCGCGTAAAGGAGATTGCGCGGGACCTGATCAAACTGTACGCCGAACGAAAGTCGGCTAACGGTTATGCATATCCCGCCGACACCGTCTGGCAGCAGGAACTGGAAGCATCATTCCCGTACGAAGACACGCCGGACCAGGCTGCGGCTACGGCCCAGGTGAAGAGCGATATGGAAGCAACCGTTCCCATGGACCGCCTGGTCTGTGGCGATGTGGGTTTCGGCAAAACGGAGATTGCAGTCCGCGCAGCCTTCAAGGCCGTGCAGGATGGAAAGCAGGTGGCATTGCTCGTACCAACCACCATTCTAGCGGATCAACATTATGACACCTTCAAAAAGCGTCTCGCTCAATTTCCGGTGGAGGTCGATATGCTCTCCCGGTTTCGGTCGCGTGAGCAACAGCAGATTACTCGTGAACGGTTGAAAGCGGGAAAAGTCGACGTTTTGGTGGGCACGCACAGAGCATCTTCTAAAGATATTAGGTTCAGTGATTTAGGTCTTCTTATTATCGATGAAGAGCAACGCTTTGGTGTCCGGGTCAAAGAGCGTCTCAGATCGATTCGCCCAAATGTCGATACGCTGACACTTACGGCAACACCCATTCCCCGCACGCTTCAGTTTTCGTTGATGGGCGCCCGCGACCTTTCGATTATTTATACGGCACCGCCCGATCGCCGCCCTATCAACACCGAAATTCACACATACGACAAGAATCTCGTACGGGATGCGATTCTATACGAGACCAGCAGGGGCGGTCAGGTCTTCTTTGTTCATAACCGCGTGCAGAGCATTGATGAGATGGCGTTCTCCTTGCGACAGCTCGTCGAAAATGTCCGTTTTCAGGTTGCCCACGGTCAAATGCCGTCCCGTCAACTGGAGAAGGTGATGCACGATTTCGTGAATCACAGATTCGACGTCCTGGTGTCGACAAACATAGTCGAAAGCGGCCTTGACGTGCCCAATGCCAATACCATTATTATCAATCGCGCGGATCGGTTCGGACTTGCCGATCTGCACCAACTACGTGGTCGCGTCGGACGCTCCGATCGGAAAGCGTTTTGCTACCTGCTTACGCCCCCCATTAAAAGTCTGACGCGCGAGGCACGCCGGCGACTCCGGGCCGTGGAAGAATTCACCGATCTGGGAGCGGGATTCAGCATCGCCATGCGAGACCTCGATATCCGCGGTGCCGGCAATCTTCTGGGTGTTCAACAGAGTGGCTTCATTGCAGACATCGGCTTTGAAACGTTTCACCGCATTCTGGACGAGGCGGTCCATGAGCTACAGACGGAGGAGTTTTCCGATGTGTTCGCCGACAGGGCCGAACCGCCCCAACTCGGTGACACCTCCATCGATGTTGAAGCGGACGCTTTCATTCCTGAGGACTACGTCGCAAACCGTCTGGAGCGTTTGAGTATCTACCGCCGGCTCAGCGAGATTCATGAAACGAAAGAACTCACAGAACTGAAGAACGAACTTACAGACCGATTCGGTGCGGTCCCCGATGCGCTCAACAATCTGCTTCAAGCGACCGAGATCAAACTCCTGCTACAGCCGTGGCGACTCGCGCGCATTCAGTTCAAGAACCGGCGCCTCTTTCTCGAGATGCCTCCCAAAGAGGATGCCTTCTTTTACCTGCATCTCTTTCATCCACTATTGCAAATACTCAACGATGGCGGATTTCGATATGCGCTCAAGGAGTCACCCAGAAAGCTGCGCGTTATCGTGCAGGATACGCCGAATCTCGGGCACTGTCTCCGCGTCGCCTCCCATCTGGCAGAGGCCCGTCCCAACGCTCCCGCATGACCTATTGGCCATCAAACGACGCTTGTTTCAATCGGCAAATTGCGCCGGTGCCCGATAATCAAGCAGCCGACAGCTTTTGAAAGATCCAGGTAATTAACCATTTGCTTTACTGTTATTACAATCTTTATGTCATTTCTTTGTTTAAACATATTTTTATTTGTTTAAACATGTTTATGCCTGGCTTGATACCGTGGCCGCTACACGGGCTTCCTCACGAAACATTGCGGGACGAATGACGAATATGGGCAATCCGCAGCTCGTTGCGGTGAATGACGAAATCCCACGACCACCAACGGCGTGGGTCGAGCCTTAACATGTCGGTTCGCCGATTTTCAGCGGGTGGTGTCTTCATTGTTGCGCATTTCCATCAGTTCGTCGGCGATGATTCGCCGTAT
>CAZIIP010000426.1:0-3104 GCA_964539455.1 uncultured Rhodothermales bacterium | reverse complement strand
AGACGACGCCTATGTAAATCTCGGCGTACTGGCCTATGAAGCCGATCGCGTCGATGAGGCCTTCACGTGTTTTCGTGAATGCCTGAAGCAGAACCCGGGTCATTTTGAAGCCCATTTCAACCTGGGTCACCTGTGGTCCGGCGAAGGGCTGCTGAAACCGGCCGAGTTGCACTACGAGATCGCTGCATCGATTCGTCCTGACGAGCCGGAAGTCCTGCTGTCGCTGGGCATCATCTATGCGGAGCAGGGCCGGGCGGATGAAGCATACGAGGCGCTGATACTCTTCAGAAATCTGGTTCCGACCATGGAAGCGGCTTCGGTGGACAGTCTGCTCGACGAACTTGAAACCGCACTCGCGGGCAACAATACGGAACGGAGTGGAAGTTGACGGACACCGTGCCGATATATGAGGCCGCGTGGGAGGCGGTTGGTATTTCGGTCACAACGGCATCAAGCATCTACATGTCCAAGTCTCTACATCACCTTGAAGGAATCGGTGACGTTCTTCTCGTTCGAAGGAAGGGCACGCGCAGGCTTTCGGTGCGGATGCGTCCGTTTGAACCGATCTGTTGTCTGGCACCACCCGGAACCCCGTCAAAGTCGGCAATCGCATTCGTGGTACGAAACCGGGCATGGATCCGGCGCAAACGGACCAAGATCGAGGAAATCGAGCGTCAACAGACGGTGTTCGACGAACGGACCCAATTTCGAACACGCTATCACGCGCTCAGTATCTTCCGGACATCGAACTCCCGGTTGCAGGCGACCATCAGGGACCGCATCATCTCTGTTTCCGTGCCGGAGCAGATGGATACGTCCGCCGGAGAAGTACAGTCATTTATTCGAACGGTCATCGAGAAAGCCCTTCGAAAGGAGGCGAAAGCCGTTTTACCTTGCCGGGTCGCATCCCTGGCACGTGAGCATAATCTTTTTCACGCGGGTGTCACACTTCGCGCGCAGCGTCGGAGATGGGGCAGTTGCTCGGCAAAAAATCGTATCAACCTGAACGTTCACCTTATGCGGTTGCCGGATCATCTCATTGACTACGTGATTCTTCACGAACTTGCGCACACCGTGCACAAAAACCACAGCAACGCATTCTGGTGCTTTCTGGACGGTCTCACGCGGGGCAGCAGCCGTGCGCACGACCGGGAATTGAGAGATTACTCGCCCACGATCTTCTGACGGCAAGTGCGGATCCGGAAGGCGTCGCGTTTATGGATGGCAGCGGCCTGCAGGCGCGGACAATCAGGTTATCCTGCGTGTGTGCCGGGTAATCTGCCAATCCATTCACGAAACGCGCTTCGACAAACAGAAAAACGATATGTACACGGAAAATTTGCTGGCGCTTGACGTAGAGACGACCGGGCTGTCGTTCGAAAAAGACGAAATCATTGAACTGAGCTTTCTGCGAGGGGGTGAAGAGGAAGTAACCACCTGGCGGTGCCGGCCTTCGGTGAATGTTACACCCGGCGCATTTAAAACACACGGCATCTCAAACGACGACCTGATACGGGAGCCGGCGTTCTCAGCGATCGCGGGCGACGTTGTCGAATTTCTGAATTGGGCGGAGGTGTTGATCGGTTACAACGTGTCTTTCGACGTCAGGTTTTTGGAGGAGGAGTTGAGCCGGAACGGCCGACCGGTCGATCTCTCCGGCAAGCTGCTCGTGGACCCGTTTCGTATATGGCAGCAGAAGGAACCCAAGACACTTTCAGAGGCCGTGCGCCGCTTTCTGGGTGAGGATCATGCCGATGCGCACTCGGCAGCGGGAGATCTGATTGCGACCACCCGTGTACTGGACCAAATGCTGGAAGACTGGCACCTGAACAGCCTCGGCGTTCAAGAGCTTCATGACTTCTGTTTTCCGGAGAGAAAACGCTGGATCGGAAAGACCCATCATTTGCAATGGGAGAGGGGACAGGTGGTATTCGGATTCGGCAAGTACCGCGGAACCGCCGTCCTGGAAGTCGCAGAAAAGTGGCCCGACTACCTGGATTGGATGCAGCGCAAGAAGGTTTTTCCCCGTCACGTCTTGAATATCATCAAAGGAGCGCTTCAGGGTCTCGACCGAAATGCATTCAATCGCCGCGTGGCCGACCATTTCGGCGAACCGCCCGAAGAATGATCCGACGTGATGTGACAACCGTCGAGCGCGGCCATTAGAAAAAAATTCTTGTTGAAGAATATCCTCCGGCAATAACGGGCCGGATTTCATCCGCGCCGGCGGCTGACGAATGGATTGTCTTTGATAAAGAACCGCCAAGGCAGGGCCCTACCTTTGGAAATGCCGATCCTTGCCGAAGTGGCAATTTCGGCGTCATCGATCCTTTTCGCGCGTCTCATCGTCAAGTGGTCCAGTACAGGCTCTCCGCTGAGTGCCGCATCGATATCCATGGCCTGGACGAGCTTTGCAGGACCGTTCGTCAGATTGTGAAGGTCCGTTACCCCTCTCCGTTGCCGCATTTTCGCAATTCCGTCGATGGGCTCGAGTGCACGAATGAGTACCGCTCCGGGTGCCTGTATATCGGAAGTGAAATTCAGGCAGCGGTGGATTCCGTAGATCGTGTAGAGGTAGATCCTTCCGTGCGACTCGCCCAGGAGCCTTCCGGTAACCGGACGCGTGATCCAGTGTGAAGCCGGGTCGTCTGTATACGCCTCGGTTTCAACGATGATACCCGAACAATCGTGGAAGGTGATCTCCACCCCGAGCAACAGGGGCGCCACCTCGAGGGTCGGCCGCTCGAAGAGGCTCATCTCAATAACGTACCCGAGTGGTGAGGACATTGACATACGGTTTGCCCTGGAGAGATTGCCGGCTCGGGAGATGACGGACGCAGGCAGCGAATGGTCATGCTCCACACGTGCAGGAACAGGTGTACGGTTCTCCGGATCCCGGGTTTGTTACACGAGGATACAGGCTTTCCGAAAAACTGCATTCTTCAACACGCAGCGGCGTAAGTCGGCCGGCCTCATCAGTCATATCAGCGAATTGAGGTATCACATGAAACGACGGCGCTTCCTTGCAACATCCGGCGTGGGTTTTCCGGTAGCCACCACGCGATCCGGGAGACGAAGTTGTCGTTCGCCGGATTGCTGCCGGC
>CAZIIP010000425.1:0-3105 GCA_964539455.1 uncultured Rhodothermales bacterium | reverse complement strand
GGGCAGTGCCGCCGATCTGCGCGCATATGCGTCTTCATTGAAGAACCGGAGTCTTGCTGCTTTCGTCGAAGCATTCATGCGCCAGGTGCCGGCCGAGGCCTACAGCGACTGGGCACGCATCGACTTGTCCCGAATGGCCCGGAACCTGGGCATATCTCAGGCCCGGCTGGGTGACGGTTTGGCATTTCTCGAAAAGCAGTCCGTGCTTTCTTACAATCCTCCCGGCGCTGCCCGGCGTGTTGCTTTTCTTCATCCACGTACGAAGCATGTCCCGGTCGACGATACCGCTATCAGGCGTGCGAAAAAGCGGGCAAAAGCCAGGTTTCGACACATTTTGCGCTATGCCCACTCGGGGACATGCAGAAGGCGACAGTTGCTCGGCTATTACGGCGAGTATATCCGGCCGCCGTGCGGAAGCTGCGACGTTTGCCTGGGTCGGCACGAGCGGATCGCGGTAACCTCGCGTGACGAAAACGCGCTCGTTTCTTTGCTGAACGAGATCGAACGGGGAACAACCGAGTCGCCCGGGGGGTCGATCGAATCGCAGGAGCGGAGAGCGACCCTGGTGTCGTGGCTCCTTCAGGAAGGATACCTCGACTACCCGGATCTGCTGGAGGGAAGTCCTGAGTTGACGCACAAGGCGCGGCAATGGCTGGAACAGCGGAAACGGCACGACTGACGAACGGATCGCCGTCGCTCAGGGCAATACCAGCGTATCCGGATTGGCCGGAGCGGGCCGTCCGCGCGAATCCCACATGCTCGAAAGATGATCGAGCACGTTGCCGTAGAGCCGCACGTAGCGTTCCGGACGCTCGCCATACCAGTCGAGCAACTCCCTGTAAGCGGTGGTGTCGAGACCGTGTACCTGGAGGATGGAGTCGCGTACGCCCCATTCATCCTTAACCGTCAAATCACGTGCTCCGGCAATGTGCAGGTCCGCCAACAGACTGATCGTCTTCGACTCCGGGACGGGAGGGGATTCGTCCACATCGCTGCAACCGGAAGCGGACGCTACAAAGACAAGCAGCGGCAGGAGCAGCCCCGACCGCCGGAGGACAGCGCACTTCTGCCGTTGGGGCATAAATCAGGGAATCAATTTGTTGAGCGGATATTCGATGATGCCCTCCGCACCGGCGCGCTTCAATTCGGGAATCAGCTTCCGGACCTGCCGTTCCTCGATAATTGTCTCGATGGCCACCCACTCTCCGCCATTGGCCAGTGGCGACACGGTCGGCATTCGGAGCGCGGGCAACTGCGCAATAATGCGTTCGGCGTCTTCCCGCAGTGCATTCAGTTTGAGTCCTACGCGGCCTTCCGCACGAATCGCGCCTTCGAGCAACATCGCGATATTCTCGATTTTTCGGTGTTTCCACGGGTCCTCCCAGGCCGCCTTGTTTGCTACCAACTGCGTATTGGACTCGAGCAGCACGTCTACGACGCGCAGATTGTTGGCCCTGAGTGAGGTGCCCGTTTCCGTTACCTCGATAATGGCATCGACAAGGTCCGGTGCCTTGGCTTCCGTCGCGCCCCAGGAAAACTCGATTTCCGCATCGACCTTGTGCTTGTCAAGCCAGGCCCGGGCGATATTGACGACCTCGGTTGCAATCCGCTTGCCCTTCAGGTCTTGCACAGATCTGATATCGGAATTCTCCGGAACGGCCAGTACCCAGCGAACCGGTCGCATACTGCTTTTGGAGTACACCAGATCTGCGACCGGCACGACGTCGGAGCGGGTTTCGAGAATCCAGTCCTTGCCCGTAATGCCGGCATCGAAGACACCGTCCTCCACGTAGCGCGCCATCTCCTGCGCACGGACGAGCATTGCGTTGAGCTCCTCGTCTTCCGTGGATGGGAAATAGGAACGTGAGCGGACCTGGAAAGAGAAACCCGCCCTTTTCATTAGTTCGATCGTTGCCTCTTGGAGGCTGCCTTTGGGCAATCCGAGGTGTAGAACGGTAGACTGCGGTTCGCCCATGGCTTCTGGGAGTGGCATGGATGGGTTGGTTCGTTGAAGGCTATTCGGGTGCCGGTCGGCTTGCATCATCGGCCTGATCGGCTATCTGGGCGCGTTCGTACTCCCGGCGTGTCTGGAATGTGTACGCGATCGTCTCCACTTGCCGGAGCAGCTCCCGCTTGTCGTAGCGAGGTGCGAATATCATTCCATCGATCATGTAGATACGCCCCTGCTCCTCGTCATAAAACGTATAATTGACGAAGGGCCCCCCGCCGCCGGCGCTTCGCAACTCGCCCTCCTGATCGTATCCCACCATGTGCCACAATCCCCGCACTTCAAGACCGTACCGGCCCAGAAAGTTGATCTGCTCGGATTCAATCGGTTGTCTCCGGTCAATCTTCACGAAATCCCCGAGGTTGCCGGTTATCCAGGTTTCCGTCAGACGGTCCCGGACCTCGAGCACCCACGGCAATCGCACGTTGTTCGGATCGGCATTGTCGGCGTAGTACACGAAAAGGCTGCGCCAATTGGTTTGGTCGACAAACCGGCGCATCCAGAAGAAATTCGTCGTGTCGACGGCGACGAGGTAATCGTGCTGCACCTTTACGTGGAAATCGTGGCTATCCCGCATTGCCGCTTCGATTTCCGGCTGGCGGAGGCGGCGATACATCTCGACCTCCATTTGTTCGCGGGTGGCTTCGTTGAAATTGAACTGGATGAGATCCTTGTTCGCCCGAATCGTCGATGCCAGTGCCGTATCGCTGTATGCCGTCGTATAGTATACCAGTTGCCGGCGCCGCCATAGATCTTCGATCTGAAACAGGCCCGGTTCTCCGTTTCGAATAGCCGCTTGCGCGGACGAATCGATACGGGCGCGGACGAAGCGGTCTACGTTGCTGGTATCGCTCAGTGTGCCTGCAAAGAATAGGTAGCGTCTAGGACTGATAACCCGTTCAAACTGATCGATCGAGGTAAGATTGACATACTGCACGGTGAACATCGGCTCTGCCTGTGGAAGCGTAAGGATGGGTTCCTGAAAAACTTCCCGGACCGCATCTCCCGCCGGACCTCTCCAACTGGTCGAGTCCATGACAACCGTCACCGTTCCGGTCGGGCCCCCGGCTACCGGGCGGTAGTCTCCGGAGCAGGCC
>CAZIIP010000424.1:0-3115 GCA_964539455.1 uncultured Rhodothermales bacterium | reverse complement strand
GCGTATCGAAGCGGCGGGTCGTCAGAAGGCTTGATCAGTTATCCTAGAACGGACAAAGCCGGCTTATTGCCGGTTCATCGGGCACGCGTTCGGTCCGCCATTCGGAAACGCTGGGGCGATGATGCTCTGGGAGACGACAATCATCCGGATGACGCAACCGGTCACGGAGGACTTTGTCCAACCGCACCAATGCGTCTGCCGTCAACCTTGCGCGCAGCGCTTTCACCTGCCGATTTCCGTGCGTATGCAGAAATCTGGTCGACCGCCATGGCGAGCGAGATGCGGCCTGCCACTTGTGAGAAAGTGGTGCTCGGTTTAACGCATGGGGAAGGCAGGAAGATCGGAGACTTTCGGGTGCTCCGATTGGTCGGCAACGGCTTTTTGCGTGTATCGGATGACACAGGCTTCACGTTTCCATGGGTTCCGGAATTCGCAACCGTCGATCCGGTCCGGTTGCGTTGGTTCGCGTGCCCGAAAGCACGTTCGAATCCGGTACTCGAATCGTCCACGGACGGCGTCTCCGAGGCCGCGTGCATCCTCGAGATGGCACGCCAGGGCGTCGGCCGGCCCGGATCCTACGCAGATGCGCTGCAGAAGCTGGTGGATCGCAAGTACGTTTGCAGGAGGCATGGCCGCTTGCAACTCACGCAATCAGGCTCGCGCGTCGCCTCCTGTCTGAAGCGGTACCTGCCTGGTCTGTTCTCCGGACATGCAACGCAACGACTTCAGTCTCTTTTGGAGGAGGTTGCCGCAGGCCGAATAATGTATGCGGAAGCGGTAGCAACCTACGACCGCAAGGTGCTCATGCCCTGTATCGATGACGCTGAGACGGTATTGGAGGCAGATCGTCGCCTGCGCGATCAAAACCGGTACTAAACGATCACCCACTCAATTTGCCGCGGGGTCGTGACGATTGGCCCCGGGTCCATTACCAGGTTGATTTCGCTCCGGATACCCCAATCGGGATAGTAGACGCCCGGTTCTATGGTTACTCCGAGTCCCGTCTCTACGAGTCGCGTATCTTGCGCCTCATATGCATCCAGGTTCGCTCCATCTCCATGCGGGCTGTCCGATCCTAGAGAATGGCCGGTGCGATGGATGAAGGCCTCATCCATTCCTGCGTCTCGGATAACCTTTCGTACGACTTCGTCGACCTCATAACCGGCCAACAGCCGGTTCCCGTCTGACCACGCCTCCTCGAGTGCACGTACGCCTTCGTCGCGTGCGGCCAGTACAGTACGAAAACCCTTGTCGATGTGGTCGGCTACCGGTCCCCGCCTCGCCATCCACGTAATGTCCGCAAAGGCGGAATCCGGACCCTTGAATCCTGCCCAGAGATCGACCAGCAGGAGGAACTGTTCTCCCAGCACGGCAGATCCTTTGCGCGGTGGAACGTAATGTGGATCTCCTGCATGGCCGTCCACGGCTACAATGGGCGCGTGGTCCGTGAACATGTTTCGATTGTCGAATGCCTTCAGGATCCATCCCTGAACCGTCGCTTCATCGATGCTGCCCGGTTCGGAGTCCCGGATTTTGTCGAAGGTAGTCGTGACGATCTCCGTCAGTGCGGCCGCGGCACGTCTGTGTTGCGCTATTTGTTCATCATTCCAGAGCACGAGATGCCGTTGACTGAGACCTGCGCTGGTCGTCAGTTTACACCCGATTTCCCGGAGCAGATCGACCAAGCCGCCGTCTACGCGGGATAGGTAGGGAACCACGCCGTTCGGATACCACTCCAGAGCAATCGTTTTGTCGCCGGCGATGGCCTTCAAATGGTCTTTCCAACCATCAAATCCGGTATAACTGCGCAACTCGATGCCTAAGTCGGGTAGGCTCCGGACCTCTATGCCGTTCACCACGAGTACCGGCGGACCATCTACCGGAAGCCAAAGGGCCCACCTTCGCGTCAGCATGGAATCGCCCAGATCCAGTGCACGGGCCGCCACCGGATTGGATCCCTTGAAATCGGTGATGAGCCATCCGCCGGCATCGATTGTTTGCAGATCTTTGCGAACAGCGTCGGGGTCAAGTCTTAATCCGCTCATTTCTTTTACTGCCTATTTTCGGATTCAACTGCAGGCGCGAATGTAATCACTGCGGCAACCATTCGTTGAATCGATGAAGACCTTTCCTGACCGGAAGGAGTTGATATAGAGGATCGAAGCGCTTATAGTGTAGATGAATTGCAAACTGTGGGGCGTGAGCAGAGCCGACTTTCCCATTCTCTTTTGTTTTCCGCATCTCTGCGGATCGTCTCTCAAGAGACCTTGCGGTTCTCTTGCGCCGGCAATAGTCGATCATAAAAACCCAAAAAGTGCCTATTGAATAGTGTCTCCCGTCCGTATTTCGGACAACTCTCGATTCCATCTTGATGAACAGCAGGAGGAGCATTTATGCAAGTACAGGTCACCGCTCGTCATTTTCGAGCCAATGATGAATTGCACGCTTATGTTACCGAACGCGTTGAAAAGCTGGAGCGATACTATGACGGTATCACGAACGCGCGTGTCGTCCTCGAGACCAGCTCGGTGCAGAGGAACGGATCCCCTCTATGCGCCGCAGAAATCACCTTGAATGTCTACCGACAGATTTTGGCGGCAAGGGAGGAAGCAGGCTCTCACGAGGATGCTGTGAACCAGTGCATCGGCAACCTGAAGCGCCAGGTGAAACGTTATAAGGACAAACTCAGGCAAAAGCATAAATACAAAGAAAAGCCTGTGCCTGCGGCGCCGGATCAGGAGCATATTGAATGATCGGTGCCGACCTTTCGCCTATTCGGGCCGGTAGCGCATGCGTTGCCGGCCATTTTTATTTCGCATCCTCAGCCGGTACGAGCCGGATATGGAGATCTTTGAGCTGTCGCGGATCGACCTCGTCGACCCCGCCGAGCCGGAGCTGCGTCGCGAGCTGGCCGCTGCCCTCCACGAGCGACGCAAGCACAAGGGCATGACCCAACCGGTCGCGCGCCAGCAGCTCGAGGACCCCGTCGTGCTGGGTACGATGATGCTGGCGCGCGGCGAGGTCGACGGCCTGGTCTCGGGCGCGGTCCACACGACCGCCAACACGGTTCGGCCGGCACTGCAGCTGATCAAGACGCGCTCCGACGCGAAGCTGA
>CAZIIP010000423.1:0-3121 GCA_964539455.1 uncultured Rhodothermales bacterium | reverse complement strand
AACGTTCCCCCACCCGGTCACTTCATGGAAGCTCCCACAACCCAGATCGAGGGCCGAAGCGAGCGGATGGCTTTGCTGCCGGACGCTTCTAACCGCAGGTGGTTGCTCCCCCTCAACGGCTGGTTCGAGCGGCAAGGATTCTCGCCGGTACTTATGGCATTTCTGATGCTTATAGTTGGATTCATCGGCTTTCAAACGATAGGTGCAATTGCTGCCCTTGTGCTGGTTGTCGGACGCGAAGGTGATGCGGTACTGGAAGATCCCATGCTCTTGCTCGAGCAACAGACGGATCTGTTGTTGACCGGGAATACGGTTGGTCAATTTCTTGGCCTGGCGCTTCCGGTTTTGTTAATCACAGCGCTTCACTCTCGCCCTGTATTCGGATTTCTGCGTATCCGATCCGTTGACTTCGGATTGTTGCTGGGCGTTTTAATGGGCCTCATTTTTCTGCTGCCTTTCGTGCAGTGGTTGGGTAATCTGAATGCGTCGATCCCGCTACCGGAGGTCATTAGGGAATTCGAACAACAACAAATCGCTTTTCTCGAAAACGTGCTGGAGGGTGGTCTGAGTTTTGCCTTTACGTTTTTTGCCCTGGCACTAACTCCCGCAATTTGCGAAGAGCTCTTTTTCAGGGGCTACATTCAACGGCAACTGGAGAGAGGCGCCGGAATCGGGATTGCCCTGATCGTAACAGGGATTATCTTTGGTGCTTATCATCTCCGCTTCTCCCAGATTCTTCCGTTGTCCGTCTTGGGTATCTACCTGTGCTACGTCACCTGGCGGACAGGAAGCATTTGGCCGGCTATTCTGCTGCATCTGGCGAACAATGGATCGGCTCTCGTCATATCAAATATGGTTAACGGCCATCCGGAATGGGGAATTGAGTCCGTTGAGAAGCTCCCTGCCCCCGGGTATATCGTTATCCCCACTGTTGTTCTCTTTGTTTTGATGATTCGTGCAATTGAGTCGAGAGCGGTGAATGAATTGGAAATGGAACCATTCAGGGAAAAGCACACACCAAATATGCAAACATCATGAAAGAGTCTGCGGATCGCTCCGTACGATGGGTTTCGGCATTTGAAACCGGGTACGACTATGAAGCGGATATCGTGCGTGATCGACTGGATGAGAATGGCATCAAGGCTGTCGTTTTTACACAGCGAGACCATACATGGAACCTGACTATAGGTAATCTGGCACCGATTCATGTGATGGTGCCCACCGATTCGTTGGACGAGGCGCTAGCCGTGCTTGCCGACGATGAAGAACTGTCGCAGGCACTTGAAAAGGCATCGGATTCTGCCGATCCGGAGGCAGATCCGGCCCACGATCTGGACACGGACAGTCTGCTGGATTCAAGCATCGAACGATTGCGTTTCATTTCGCCGGATGACCGCAACGAAGACGACGCCGAAAAAGCCTAGCCGCCTTGAGTGGTCCGGCTATCACCAATGAAACCACCGAACGTCGTCAAACGAATCGCAACCGCACTGGTTGTGCTACCCATCGCCGTCGGGTTCACCTGGTTCGGCGGATGGATCTTTGCCATTGGACTGGCTGCTGTGGGGGCACTTGCACAATATGAACTATACGACCTGTGCAAGAAGGCGGGAATGCAACCCATGCGTGTCGCAGGCTTGGCGATTGGCACTTACCTGATGCTCCTTCCGCTGCTCCCTGATCCAGCTGCACATCCAGCGCTATTGATGGTGATTTCGGCCGTTATTCTGGCCGGGATTCCGTTTTTGCGCTCCAGGCGGCCGCTCCACGCGCTCGGGGCAACGGTGTTGGGGATTGCCTATCCGATTCTGCCACTTTCCGCCCTCGGCTATATTCGTGCAGGGGTATGGACAGATATGGGTGATCTTCAGGTTTTTTCAGTGACGCTTCTTGTCCTTGCGATGATCTGGATCGCCGATTCGGCTGCCTACTTTTCGGGTAGCATGCTTGGAAAGCACTTGCTTTTCCCCACCCTGTCTCCAAAGAAAACGTGGGAGGGGTATGCAGGAGGCGCAGCTGCTGCAATAGGTGCCGCTTTCCTGTTCATTCTCTTCGTGGATATAGGGATCCGCTGGCCGTATGTGCTAGGGATCGCGGTCGTCTGTGGGGCCCTGTCACCCCTGGGTGACCTGGCTGAAAGTGCACTTAAGCGTGCGGTCGATGCGAAAGACTCCGGTAACATTTTTCCCGGACATGGGGGTATGCTCGACAGAATCGATACGGTGATCATTTCCGCACCGTTTGTTTTCGCCATTCTTCAGTTCATCTAGGAATAGATACCAGGAATGAAGGTCCGCATCGGCAAGTTGGAGCTTGCATACACCCATCCTTTTGGACTCTCGCGTTGGACCACAACCGGAACGACGAATCTGATAGTATGCGTCGAGCACGAAGGCATCGCAGGCTGGGGAGAAGGGAGCCCGAATCGTCGCTATCACGATTCGATTGAAAAGGCAACGGCATTCGTGCGGAAAGCGGCAGGGCTTTTGGCGTCATTCCATCGGACGCCGGAAACGGTATTTCAGACGCTAGCCAATCTACCCGGATCCGGTGCGGGGCATGCGGCAATTGACATCGCCCTGCACGACTGGATCTCGAAGAAAATGGGCATTGCCGTTTACGAATACATGGGCTTTGGTACCCCCGGCGCGAGGCCGACTAGCTTTACGATCGGCATCGACGATCCCTTTGCCATGATGGCCAAAACCCGGGAGGCGGGAGCATGGTCCGTTTTGAAAGTGAAGGTCGGTACCGACCATGACGCGGATATTCTTGACGCTGTGCGCAGCGTTACCGACAAACCACTGCGCGTAGACACAAACGAAGGATGGACGAACCGGCAAGAGGCCCTTTCTCATATTCGGACCTTAAAAGCTCAGGGTGTAGAACTCGTCGAGCAACCCATTCCGGCAGGCCGCCTCGAGGACGTCCGATGGCTCCGCAAGCGTTCACCGATCCCCCTGATAGCAGACGAGGATTGTACTTCGCTCGACACCCTGGAAGACTTGGCGGCGGCTTACGACGGAGTAAATATCAAACTGGACAAATGCGGCGGATTGTTTCAAGGCAGCGCCGGCCCGGCCTTGCCACGCGCGGCGCGCCGGCGCAGCCGGTCCAGCAC
>CAZIIP010000422.1:0-3147 GCA_964539455.1 uncultured Rhodothermales bacterium | reverse complement strand
CGTCGCCAAAGAGATCGGGAAGATAACGGCTTCTTGTCGACCGTTCCAACGTCCCGGGAGCCCGACTTGTGCCGGCTGTCCCTGATTACCGTCTCGTCCGCGGAAGCAACGAAGTCATCGTACGCGGCCTGATCATCGATCGAAGAGCCCGGGCGACTATTTTTTGGCCGTTTGCCGTCCGTGCCGGCGCTCATTTCGGCATCCTTACGCTTGTTGGTTACAAAGCCGTTGAAATGCGACGGCAATAATCAAACGAGGAAAGGATGATGAAACGAGTTGCCATACTATTGTTAGCCGCCACGACCGTGTTTGTTTGCGCGACGGAACTCCATGCCCAAACGATACTGTGGATGGAAAATTTCGACGGTGTCGTGGCACCCGATCTGCCTGCAGGATGGGTGAATTCAGCTGCCGGTTTCGAGACGAGCAGTTCCGTAACCGGCCCACTTTCCGGCGCCAACAATCTGATGCACAAGGGGACGCTTTCCGGGCACATCAGCACGCCGCCGTTCGACCTGACGCTCGTGACGGACGGATCGGTTGCCTACAACGGCCGGAGAACCGGATCGTACAACGCGGATGCGATGCGCGTAACCGCGTCGATAGACGGAGGTGCGACGTACCCAGTTATTGTGATGGACAACGGAGAGGCCCTGCCGCAAACCGACAGCGACTACCAGTGGCTAATCGCCGCGTTACCCTCCGAATTGATCGGCGAGCCGGACGTCCGCTTTCGGTTCGAGGCGCTTGGCGGGAGCTCGGCATCTTCGAGCATCAGAATCGACGATCTGCAACTGGAGGGTACGGGCGAAATCCCGTCCAATCGCTTCGGATTTCGCGTTGCCGCTGATACGCTGAATCTTTCAGGTTCGTCGGTATCGGTGCCGCTGGATCTAGATCTCGGACTCACCGATGCCGGGATGCAGGGACTCCAGTTTACCGTCGCGTTCGACGACGGAAAGCTGCAGGCTGAGGATGTTATGGTCGCTCACTCGGCGATTACTGGAGCAAACTGGCAGCTCGACACGGAAGTGGTGGCCGGAGAGGTCCGCGCCGTGCTGATCGGTCACGAAACGGAGTCGCTTCCATCCGGCGCTTATGCACCACTTCTGACACTGGAATTCGCGGTAACCGACCCCTCTGCGACGACGGAAACGACCCTCACCCTGCAATCGGTCATTGCCTCCGAGGCCGATCCGCTCGGGACCGACTTGCCGATTCTCTTATCCGAGAACGAACTCCATCTGCTCGTCGAACCGTCTGAACCGGTCTTCAAGAGCGATGCCGATACACTGGATTTCGGCATTATGCAGATTGAAACGACCGCTGAGCGGACGCTTATGGTCTCCAATCCCGACGGCACGGGAGCACTGCAGATCGACACTGTCTGGTCGGACAATACCATCTTCAGCGTTACACCCGAAAATGCGACCATTGCACCGGCCGACAGCCTGCCGTTTACCGTATCTGCATCGCCGTTGCTCACGGATGTAGGGGACCACTCCGCTATCCTGCACTTCTCCCACAATGCCGGCACGGGAATCGCGGAAATCGTCCTGCTGGTTACCGTCGTCTCAGGCAGAGGGGATATCAATCAGGACCTTGTCGTCGATATTGTAGACCTTGTTTGGGGCGTCGACATCGTTCTGGAGCGGCTGATTCCCACCCCCGAGCAGCTTGGAGCGGCAGATTTGCATCCCTTTCCATCCGGCGATGCGAGAGTCGACGTAAGAGACCTGACGGTGCTCACGCGGGCAATTGCCGGCGGGATTTGGCCTGACGACGTTCCGCTTGGTCCGGCATCAATTCCCGCCATGAAGACAGAAATGGCGGATACCGGTGGTGAATTGACATTCAGACTACGCGAGGGAGGACTCTCTCTGTCGCTGGAGACCACCCGCTCGGTGCGGGCATTCCATGCCGTCTTTTCTATTCCCGGAGCGACAATGAACAAGCAGGCGCGATTGCGGGTCGAGGCGCCACCGTCAATGACCGCCTTCTCCACGCGGCGTCACGGCGATCGGGCTTTCAGCGTATTGATGTATCGCGCGGACGGCGGCGGTATGGAGCCGGGCACTTATACGATCGGTGAAATGACCATCGATACACAAGACGTGCCCTCTCTTCGCATCGAACAGGCGATCGCGGTCGGTAACGCCCGAAACCGCATGCGGCTTGGAAGCCACGTCGTTTTCGAATCGGCGTCGGGCATGGCTCCGGAAGATGCCTCGCCTCTTCTCGGCGCGCTATACCCGGTGCCGTATGCAACGGGAACGGACCTTCATATTCCGGTGCATTCGGTTGATGGGGCGATGGTCGATATCACCATATTCAACGTGTTGGGTCGGATCGTAGGCCGGATCAGCAAAATCGTCGATGGTCACGATATTCTGCGATGGAATGGCAAGAACCGGTTGGGCGAAGCGATAGGTCCCGGTCTCTACGTGCTTCGTGCTTCGACTGTCGATCAGTCCATGACCGCCTCTTTTATCGTCTCCGGCAGAGAGTGAGCGGTTTGTCGGTGGCTCGTCAGAAGGCACTCCGGCAATAAAAGGAGGCGTGTGAGTCAAGCGCACGCCTCCTTCACCGTTTTTCCGCCGCCGTGCAACCGCTATATTCCGGCATTGGTCGGCAGGCGGTTTCGAGCCCGCGATTCAAAAACTGCAACAACCGTTGATGAATTGTTTACTCGGATGCCGAGCCTCAGGTGCTCGGCGAAGGCGTCGTATACGAATTCGTAATCGGCGAACAGGTCCTGGGAGTTTGTCGGACTTGAAAAATAGACCCTCTGTTATTATTGAACTTAAGTGCGATTAGCGCTGTGACAGAATTGTTGTAAATAAAGAACTTACGCCAATAGTACGGTATCCTCCTAGGAGATGCGAAACTTGTGGGATCACATCCGGGAAGGGTCGTTCACGGTCCCGGCCATCGCCATAGATAACCGAAGAGAACGCGCATATCAATGTCAATAGACCGCCCGTTACGGCTCACTTCAATCGAAGTGAGGGAGATTCGCATGCCGCTTGTGCAGCCCTACCGGATTTCCTCCGGACTGGAAACGGAACGACGCATCATCCTGGTCAGATTGACAGAGGAAGACGGCACATGTGTGTGGAGCGAGTGTGCGGCAATGTCCACGCCAAA
>CAZIIP010000421.1:0-3151 GCA_964539455.1 uncultured Rhodothermales bacterium | reverse complement strand
GTTTCGTGCTTTCCAGAGACCGAAAAACGCTCTACGACCGGATCGACAGGCGTACGGAAGCGATGTTTGAAGCGGGTCTCATGAACGAGGTTGCCGGCATTCTCGCCTCGGGAGTCGATCCCGAATTGTCTCCACTGCAGACCATCGGTTACCAGGAATGCTTTTCCTGTCTGCGAGGCGAGATCAGCTTAGAGGAGGCCCGCTTGCTTGTGGCGAGAAACACGCGAAGATACGCAAAACGGCAGTTGACCTGGTTTCGCAGGTATTCCGATGCGGTCTGGATGGACATCGAACCTTCAAGGGTGATCAACGAAATAGCGGACGAGATGATCGCGATTTGGGAGAAGCCCTAGTCCGGTACGGCCAACAGATACGCGGTTTTCCGATCCACCGGCAACCGGCCTGCGCGACACATGACGACCCGTAAGCCGGTCCGTGCGAATGCCGCGCGCCACTCCTCATCGGTGCGGTGCTTCAGATGCTCCGCCTGGACGTCCATGGCTCCCCTGGAACGAACATGGTTCACAAGCAGGTCCAACCGGCGTAGTAGATGTTCCTCCCATCGGTACCGGTAAACAGACTCGAGGACGAGTACATACTTTTTGCTGATCCGTCGTGCCTCGGCCAGCACTTCCTCGGCCGAATGACTGTGATGTAGAACGAAGCTCAGCAACACGACATCAAACGCGCCGGATTCGAATCCCGTGTGACTTCCGTCGTAAACCGCAAAGGGCAAATCTGTTCTATTTCGATCGACCACATCCATCAGATCGACGCGGGCACCAAAAGAAACATTAAGCCGCTCACCGACATACCCCTCCCCCGCTCCAAGATCGAGAATTCGGGAGGGGGGTGAAATGCGGGCCAGCATCGGCCACATGAAATCCACCTTTTGCTTTGCCCGGCGGCGCAGCAGTCTGGCAGCCCAGGTGGTTGGCTCAAGCCGCGCAATCGAAAGCACCAGCCAGCCGAGCCATCCGGTCCATACAAACGGCCAGTACCATCCCTCCGTGTAAAATAAATAGGTACCCGAAAGCCAGACGCCAAGCCACAGCCAGGGCCAGGGCGGAGTTGGAAAAAGCGGGGCTACAAACAGGATACCCAGCAGATACCACGGATGTATGGTCGTTGCAAAAAACAGATATCCTCCAAAGATGAGCAGAATGAGTTGCCAAACGGTTCGTCGGCGCCGCATATCCAATAGCCACACGACTAGAACGTACAGCAGAAACAGCCCCCGAAAAATCGGGCCGATGGTCTTCTCCCACCACCAGATACCGCCAATCTCCAGTGTGTTGAACAGCCATTTCGTGAGATAGTACGGTCCTGCATTAAACTCGAAGAGCCGCACGTATAGATCCAGCGAAGACCGAATGTTATCCAGAACGCCTGCCTGATAGAAAGGCAAGACGATCAGGATGGAAAGACCGAATATCCAAAAAACGTGACGCCGGCCGGTTCGTCTGAATACGAACGGAAAAAGCAACACCGGGTACAGCTTCACCCATGTCGCCACTGTCGTACCGACCAGCGCCATGAAATGACGGTGTCGGGCGATTCCCCAGACAAGTAATCCGAGTCCGAAAAGCAAAACGTTTTCTGTGTGCGCCTGCCCGGCTACTTCTATCAGTACAACCGGATTGAGTGCATAAAGAACCAGGGCGTGAGGTGAAACGAGGCGCGCGAGGAGCAGAAGCGCAGCAAACTCAGCCAGCATCAACAGCGATTTCAGCAGGTAAAAGCTCGCTTTCCAGCCGGCGTCGACAGGCAACGTCCCCGTTCTGAAAATCAACTGAGAAAGTGGTGGATAGACGGAGTAGTACGACTTCGAGTTGAGTCGCTCGTAGACCTCCGTGTCGTGAATGCCGGCGAGCGAAGTATCTTCAGGCACTACCTCATAAGGGTTGATGCCCTCGTCGGCGACCCACGCATCCCACACATATCGGTACGCGTCATCCGAGAGACTCGGTGTAAGAGGCGCAAGGAGTACGCGTGCGAGAAGTGCCAGCATCAGAACCTCTCGGAGGCGAAAAAGACGGTTTCGCCACGCGATTACTGCGGCCGTCGACTGAACTGCCAGTGCGGGCAATAGTCCGGGCCACCATGCGGGTTCGAAAGCGCAGATGACCACCAGCGCGGAGAACAGGATCGTGACGAGCGTGACGGAGACACGCAGAAGGAAACGCGATCGTACATCGACATGCCGCATCATTAACGGCTCCTCCCCGCCGGCAAGTAGCGTACGGTAAAAAGCCGGTCAGGCTTCCTCCCTACTGTTCGCGTCCGGCCAGTCGAACCGAAGAACAATTTCCCTCCCGCCGTCGCGGTAAGACACATCGTCTGCGAGTTGTTCGATAATGAACAGCCCCCTCCCACTTTCCCGCAAAAGATTCTCCTTCGCGAGCGGATCAGGGACTTCGTTTCTGAGGAAGCCGTTTCCCTCGTCCCTGACCGAAAGGATAACTGACGCATCGTCGGCGTCCACGGTTATAGATACGGTTTTCAGGGGATCAAATTTGTTACCGTGCTCCATCGCATTCGTTGCCGCTTCACTGGCCGCCAGTAATACCCGTTCTTTCATGTCAGCCGGCCAGCTCTCGCGTTGAGAGATGCGTTCGATAAAGGCGATCACCTCTTCCAGCTTATTGTGATAGCTATAAATCGAAAGAAAATGTGCCTTCATAATTTCATCGAGGAGGGAGTGGCAATTTTTTCGGCTAGCGTATCAGGGCGAATTTGAGCAGAACGGGTGGATTTTCTTGATAGGAAACCCTGATCAGATAGACGCCGGAGGGCACCGGCGAGCCAGAATTGTCTCTCAGGTCCCATTCTACTCCGCCGTTTCCGTCGGTTTCCTCCAGCTCCCGAATAAATGTTCCGTTTATACCATAAATGTTAACAATACTTCCGTTGGGCAGTCCTGCAACGACTGCCGTGTTGCCTTGTTGCCTGGTATCAAGTGGATTGGGATATGAAAACACGTCATCCAGCGATTCGGCGGATGTCGTAAACGTAGCGACGTTGCCTGCAGCGCCGAACGTGGATCCGTCAGTTGCAAGAAGTCCTTCTACCACGACCGTTGTCGGCCGACCCGTCGCACCAAGTGCACGATCCCCGATCTCCAGAACTACCTCTCTTGGCTTCGCACGAC
>CAZIIP010000420.1:0-3156 GCA_964539455.1 uncultured Rhodothermales bacterium | reverse complement strand
TGCACTCCTTTTCCTCGTCATACAGCCAGCAACAGACGAATCGGTTCTTCTTTACATTTTTTGTCGGCGGTATGCGCACATCACACAATCCGTCAATTTTTTTATCGCAACGCGGATGAAAGACACAGCCGGCCGGTCTATGGTATGGATCGGGAACGGATCCTGTGATGGCGGACAACCGTTCGCGGATTTCGGTGGTTAGACGTGGAATAGAACTCATGAGCGCCCGGGTATAAGGATGCAACGGTTCGTTAAAAACCGCTTCAGCATGACCGGTTTCGACGGTCCAGCCCAGATACATCACCACGACTCGGTCGGCCATCTCTGCAACAACGCCAAGATCATGTGTAATCATCATGATGCTGGTGTTTATTTGTTCCTGCAAATCCTGCATGAGATCGATAATCTGTGCTTGAGTGGTGACATCCAATGCTGTCGTCGGCTCATCAGCAATGATCAGTGACGGGGAGCAACTCATGGCCCTCGCAATGACGACACGCTGCCGCATACCGCCGCTGAGCTGGAAAGGATAATATTCGATGCGCTCTTTGGGTTTCGGTATACCGACCTTGTCAAGCATTTGCAGGGCATGATCAATCGAAGCCTTTTTATTTAGTCCCAGATGAAGTTGAATAAATTCCACCATCTGGGATTTTACCGTGTGAACAGGACTGAGACTGGCAAGCGGTTCCTGAAAAATCATGCTGATCTCGCGGCCTCGAATTGCTCTGATCTCGTCGCCTGTTTGAGAAAGATCATTCAAAGCAATATTCATCACCGTTCCTTCGGCCGCTTTTCGGTGATAGATGATCTCACCTTTTTCGATTCGTCCGGGTTTTTCAACGATATTCAATATAGAACGACCAGTGACACTTTTGCCGCAGCCACTCTCACCAACGACGCAGACTGTTTCGCCGCGATAGATCACCATATCAACGCCGTCCACCGCGCGCACCAATCCCTCGTCAAGGTGGTAATACGTTTTCAATCCTCGAATGGAGAGGAGACGCTCACTATTTTCGTCCTGTTTGAGTGTCAATCGTGCTCAAATACTCCAAAGTATAATCAATGCCGGGGCATGCTGTGCTCTATTTATTTTAATCGTTTATCCATTGCAAATATTATCGATAAGGATCCGCCGCGTCCCGTATCCCGTCTCCCAAAAAATTCATGGACAAGACGGCAACGACCACTGCAGCGCCGGGCCATAATAACCAAGGCGCCAGAGCAACAGCGCGGAGATTTTGGGCTTCCTGCAACAAGACGCCCCAGCTGATGGCTGGGTAGCGCAAGCCCAAACCAAGAAAACTCAATGCCGTCTCGCTGAGAATCATCGTCGGCACGGCCAATGTTAATGCAGCAATTATATAGCTGGCAGATGACGGTATGAGATAGCGGGTGATAATTCTGGCGTTGCTGCAGCCGTCGAGCTTTGCGGCAAGAACAAAATCTGCTTCTCGCACTGACATGATTTGTCCGCGTATGACACGAGCAATGGCTGTCCAGCCGATGAGTGATAAAATGATGGTAATGGCAAAGTATGTCTTTATAATCGGCCAGTCAGCCGGAAGAGCGGCACTAAGTCCCATCCACAACGGAATGGTCGGCATTGACCGCAGGAACTCGATCATCCGTTGAATAAAGACATCCGAGAAACCTCCGAAATAGCCCGAGATGCCGCCGAGGAGGATGCCAAGAATAAAGCTCAAAAACACGCCGACCAATCCAATAGACAACGAAATACGCGAGCCATAAACCACGCGCGAAAAAACATCGCGCCCGCGTTGATCGCCGCCAAATAAAAGAAGGCGCTCTTTTTCTGTTTTCAGCCCAAACAGGTGAATGTTGCAGTCGAATAATCCCCACATCTCATAGGAATGACCACGAGCAAAAAGGCGAATTGGGAAAATTTGAGAATGATTTTCCTCATAGATTATGCCCAGCGTCACAGGGTCGCGGCTGCGTTCCAAACCATAAATAAAGGGTTGAATATGAAATCGCCCTTTGCTGTCGATAAAATGAATTCGAGACGGTGGTCTAAGCACATCTTGAGTGTTATTGTTATTGGGATGATACGGTGCAATAAATTCGCAAAAAATAGCGCCGGTATATAAAAAGATAATGATGGTACCGCCAACCATCGCCATTTTATGCTTGCGCAATTTCCACCATACCAGTTTCCATGGCGATGCAGCATAAAAATCAGCGTCCCGCTGAACGGGTTTTTTGTGTAACCCTCGGCGCCAAAATCCGAAAAAATGAAGCAGTTTTTGACTTCTTTTTTTCATTGATATCGAATCCTCGGGTCAATGAGCATCAGCAAGATATCAGAAATCAATGTGCCGATAACAGTGAGTATGCCAAGCATGAGCATAATGGCGCCGGCCAGATACATATCCTGACCGAGCAGGGCGCGTAAAAGCAACGTTCCGGTTGTGGGCAAATTGAGGACAACAGAAATCAGCATTGAATTCGAGATAATTTGCGGCAGCGTCCATCCAAGGGTACTGATAAAAGGATTGAGCGCAACACGTACCGGGTATTTTAGCAAGAGTTTTCGTTCAGCTAGACCGTTTGCACGTGCGGCCATAACATAGGGCTTGCGCAGCTCATCAAGAAGGTTCGCCCGCATGATGCGAATCAATCCAGCAGTGCCACTAAAGGCCAATACCAGCGCCGGGATCCAGATATGTTTGAGCAAGTCAAAAAGCTTGGCAAAGCTCCACGGTGCATTTTCAAATTGAACCGAAAATAATCCGGTAACATTTTGCCCCAAATGACTGAGAGCAAACCACATTATGACCAGTCCGAGTAAAAAACTAGGAATACCCAGCCCTATAAAACTGATGGCCGAGGCAAAATAATCGAGCAACGAGTATTGCCTGACAGCGGAATATATGCCCACCGGCAAAGCGATGAGCCAGATAATCGCGATGGACGTTATGCCGATCGACAGAGTTAAAGCCAAGCGCTCCCAAATGAGTTCTTCGACAGGGCGGAGATGATAAAGAGACATGCCAAACTGCCCCTTGAAAATCCCGCCGATCCATTTAAAATACTGCTGGTGCACCGGCTGCCCAAGTCCGTATTGAACGCGTAATGATTCCAGCAAAGCCTGATCCACGGAACCGCCTTGACTCTCAAGTTCAGCGACAT
>CAZIIP010000419.1:1528-3159 GCA_964539455.1 uncultured Rhodothermales bacterium | reverse complement strand
ATAAGCTATGCGAACATATTGAATTGAGAATGGAGGTTCCTTTATTTCGCTAGTCACCTCTATCTCAAGTTCTGAATTTGAATAAATATCACACGAAAGTTGATATTTGTGAACAGAGTTTTCCAGAATGAGATTGCTATTGATTGACGACATTCAAAATTCCCGGCCGACGACAATTATAATTCCCGGTTGCCTCACGTAAGAATGTTACCGGGGGTAGTAGTCTTGCTGGTCCTTCTTCAGCAAGATTTCAATCCGGATGGTAACTGATCAGCAGGTTCGTCGTCTCTTCAAACTGATGTCATCAAAACAGACTTTAGCCACGGCCGCTTCGAAGGCGGGAATGGATGAGAAGACCGCTCGCAAGTATCGTCGCAGTGGCAAGCTTCCAAGCGAAGTAAAAAAGCCACATGATTGGCGAACGCGCTCAGATGCGTTCAACGACGTGTGGGAGGAGCTTCGCGGTTTTTTGGATACCAATCCCGGATTGGAGGCAAAGACGTTGTTTGTCTATTTGCAGCGGCAGTACCCGGGACGGTTCGCCGATGGTCAACTCCGAACGCTGCAACGCCGTGTCAAACGCTGGCGATCACTTGAGGGCCCACCGAAGGAGGTGTTCTTTGCCCAGGAGTATCACGCCGGCGAACGCTCACAGAGCGACTTTACGTGGATGAACAAACTGGGTGTGCGGATCGCGGGCGAGCGATTTGATCACATGCTCTTCCACTTCGTTTTGCCATACTCGAACTGGGAGACCGGTACAATCTGCTTCTCTGAGTCTTTCGAGAGCCTGGCAGACGGACTCCAGAACGCGTTCTTCGAACTGGGCGGAGTACCCCAATTTCATCACACCGATTCCATGAGCGCAGCCGTACGGCGCCTCACCGGTGGCAAGAAGGCATTTACCGAGAAGTACACTTCGCTGCTGCGTCACTACGGATTGAAGGCAATGCGCAGTAATCCGGCAAGTCCAAACGAGCTGGGAGATGCAGAGCAACGCCACCACCGGTTCAAACGGGCGCTCGATCAGGCGTTGATGATGCGGGGAAGCAGAGAGTTTGCCGACCGTGCCTCATACGCCGCATATCTGGACCGCCTGTTTATGGACTTGAACCGTGGAAGACGGGAACGCTTCTCAGAGGAGCTGGCACAATTGCGCAAACTGCCCCTCAGTCGTTATGACGGCTCGAGCAAACTCACCATCGGAGTGAGCAGGGGAAGTCTGATCCGTGTGCGTGAAAACGTCTATTCGGTCAACAGCCGGCTTATAGGTGAAACGGTTGAGGTTCGCATCCATGCCAACCATCTTGAGGTCTGGTATGCCCAGAAGCTCGTTGAACGGTTGCCACGGCTTCGCGGACAGGGCAAGTCTTGTGTGAACTACCGGCACGTGATCGATTCCCTGGTGCGCAAGCCAGGAGCGTTTGCCAACTACCGGTATCGCAGTGACCTCTTCCCCTCGCATCGCTTCCGGGTCGCCTACGACATGCTCAGCAAACGATCGGCGAGCCAAAGAGCTGCCGACAAAGCATACCTGAAGATTCTCTACCTGGCCGCACGTGAGAGCGAGCAAGGAGTGGACAATGCTCTCGGCCAGCTTATCGAGGAAGGAACGCTGCCGACCAAAGAGG
>CAZIIP010000419.1:0-1518 GCA_964539455.1 uncultured Rhodothermales bacterium | reverse complement strand
GACCAAAGATGTGGTTGAGGTGCTCCTGGCGTCCGGCAATGTCTTGCCATCGGTCCGGGAAGTGGACGTCGCACCCGTGGCCCTGGAAGCCTATGATGAACTGCTCACCGCTGGTGGTGATGGATCAACCCTGGAGGTGGCGCCATGGTAAAGCAGAAGACCACAAAAGAGCTGAGATCCGAACTCGACGATGCGCTCAAGCAGCTCCGCATGCCGACGATGAGGGCCTGCTACAAAGAACTGGCCGACGGCGCCCGAGCTGAAGGACTCAGCTACGAGCACTATCTAGGCGAACTCCTCAGACTGGAATCCGAAGACCGCCTCACCAGAAAGATCGAACGCCTGCTGCGTCGTTCTCGTCTTCCACTCGAGAAGAGCATCGATACCTTTGATCGCAGGAGATTGTCTCCTCAGACAATCCAGCAGGTGAACGTGCTCCTGGAAGGTGGATTTGTCGACAGCTCGGAGAACGTCCTGGCCTTCGGCAATCCGGGGAGTGGAAAAACACACCTCCTCTGCGCCATTGGAAAGGCACTGGTGGAGCAGGGCCGGCAGGTGCTCTTCCGTCCCTGCAGCCTGCTTGTTCAGGAACTGCTTGCCGCCAAACGTGACCTCGTGCTCGATCGACTGCTGAAGCGGTTGTCGAAGTTTGAAGCACTCATCATCGATGACATCGGATATGTCCAGCAGAGCCGGGAGGAGATGGAGGTGTTGTTCACACTCCTTGCCGAACGCTATGAACGGGGAACGGTGATGATTACCTCAAACCTGCCCTTCTCTGAGTGGGAACGCATCTTCAAGGATCCGATGACCACAGCAGCTGCAATCGACCGCCTGGTACATCATTCAATCATCCTCGAACTCAACCTGCCCAGCTATCGCCTCCAAGCCTCCAAAGACAGCAAGAACAACCTCACTGAAACCCTAACCCAGACGGATTAGCTGTTCAAACAACCAACGGGAGAAATAATTGTCGCCAAAACGGAATTATGGTTGACGTTGATCAAACGGGATCGCCACCGTCCAGCAACTGGCTCTGATAACCGATGGTAGTGGAAATTTGGGCGACTGCCGTAGTCGATGACGCGAATATGGCCAGAAGGACAGATTTACGCATGACGACAAATTCCGGGATGCGTCACCAAGGTGTAAATCTGGTTACTTCAATGTAAGTGAGCAGAAAAGAAGCGTGGCTGCGTTGACAATGTGCCTATTTAGCATGCAGATCGGCCAGTAGTGAAGAAGTCAGATAATTCCCTTCTCCGTGTATATCGTAAGAAGATGCCGGTACTCTAAATCACACTTCACAAGTTCTCGAAACTGTCCACTTGTAAGGCGAAGTTGACGAGCCATTCTACCAACTAGTTCATCCCCTAGTGTTTTGTATTTGGATCCCCTCGAGACCTTCGTGCAAATTGCCGTAATTCGATTCCCGCTGTGCGAAAACGCGTAGACTCTATGGTCCCTTCCCTCTCGTGAAACAAAGCCCTTCTCGCACAACGCTGCCTCAACCTTGCG
>CAZIIP010000418.1:0-3164 GCA_964539455.1 uncultured Rhodothermales bacterium | reverse complement strand
GTCGCCGCACTGATGCGCGCCTACGCAAACCTGGCAAACGAAATGGCGGAGGCCGGCTACTCCGCACAAGAGGCGTCGGAAACCAAGGCGGAGGTGGGCCACTATGAGAAGGTACGCGAAGAGGTGAAGCTTGCCAGTGGCGACTATGTCGACATGAAGATTTACGAGCCTGCGATGCGGCATCTTCTGGACACGTACATCCGGGCTGAAGAAAGTGAGGTTGTTTCTGCCTTTGACGACCTGACGCTGGTTCAACTCGTCGTCGAGCAAGGCGAGCAGGCCATTCGGTCGCTGCCGAGTGGGATTCGTGAGAATCAGGAGGCTATGGCAGAGACTATTGAGAACAACGTCAGGAGGCTGATCATCGACGAGACGGCCGTGAATCCGAAGTACTACGAGAAGATGTCTGAGCTTCTCGATGCGCTTATCCTTCAACGGAAACAGGAAGCGTTGGACTACAGGGCCTACCTGGCTAAAATCGTGGCGTTGACAAAGAAAGTGAGCGAAGGGGAGGAATCCGGCCGATATCCGATCAGCATCAACACGCCGGCACTTAGGGCTCTGTACGACAACCTGAAGGAGCGCGTGGCTGTGGGACAGCTTGCCTGTGAAGGCGAGATAGTTACGGATACTGATCGTCCTCCCGAAGAAGTTGCCGCCATTGAGATTGACAAGGCGGTGCGAGCCGTGAAGAAAGATGATTGGCGCAAGATGCGCGCCAAGCGGATCGAGGTGCGAAATGCAATTCGATCGGTACTCGCGGACGCAGACGAATTGATTGAAGAGATCTACGCGATAATCGAAAGTCGACATGACTACTGAGGGGCTTGACATTGAGGTCGGCGGCATCCCGGTGCACGTTGTTCGGAAGGATATCAAAAACCTCCACGTGGGCGTGTATCCACCTCATGGGAGCGTGCGCGTTGCCGCGCCGTTGCGACTTGATGACGATGCGATTCGTTTGGCCGTCATCTCACGGCTGGGCTGGATTCGCCGCCGGCAAAAGCGATTCAGTCAGCAAGTCCGGCAGTCAGAGCGTGAGATGGTGACGGGCGAGAGTCACTACTACGAGGGACGGCGGTATCTCCTCGATGTCGTCGAGCAGGATGGCCCCCCGTCGGTTCGCATAGCCAACAGCACCACCATGAAACTATGTGTCCGACCGGGAACAGATCGTGATGGTCGAGAGGCGATCCTGCTACGATGGTATCGCACACATCTGTGTCAAAAACTGCCTGTACTCATCGCAAAGTGGGAGCCGAAGGTGGGCGTCCATGTGGCAGAAGTGCGCATCAAGAGAATGAAGACCCGCTGGGGTACGTGCACCAGAGAGGCGCGGCGTATCTGGCTGAATCTCGAACTCATCAAGAAGCCCCCGATTTGCTTAGAGTACATCCTGGTTCACGAGATGGTTCACATCCTCGAGCGTCACCACACCGACCGCTTTCGAGACCTCATGGACAAACTGATGCCGCAGTGGCGTCTTCATCGCGACGAACTGAACCGAGCGCCGCTGTCGCACGAAGAGTGGAAGTATTGACAGACGATGAGAGCGCGGATGCTGGGAGTTTGAATATTGATGGTCCTATTGGAAGTGAAGTTCGAATAGGCACAGTTGGCCATAGACCTCCCCTATAGAATCTGTCTGTAGACGAAGATCTTCAAGGTCAATGCTTTCGAAGTCAGTGCGTGGTCCCCTCTTCTGTTTTGCGGTCGATTTGATACGCAGTACAGCGTGTTCATCATCACCGTCGGACTGCCTGACCCACACGGAGTGGACAACGTTGTTACGTAAGGCACGAGCATCCAATAACATCTGCCGAATTCGGTCGGATTCCACAACGTGCTCGTCCTCCTTACCCAAGCACAACCGCAGAAGCGAACTGAGGACACTAAGACGCTGCCGGAATGAAATTCGTCGCACACAACCCTCTCTGTCATAATGAACCACGACCTGCAAGCACTCCGGGTGAAGTACCGATCTCTCGGGACAATTCAATCGCAGGATCATACTTTGATCGACCCGGCGTCCGTGATCTTGACAAAGAACCGGTTATCGGTGATCAGGCCAACAACCTTGTCGTTGCAGTAAACAACGTGTCCACCGAACATCGCGCGGGAGCGGATCTCTCCTGCTCCATCGATCTGGTCGCAAACAAAGCATACGAATTCAGAATCTGATGCCATTTTACCTCAATGTTGATCGGGCAGATTTCGCGCTGCATCGCCGCCGGAATTCCGGGCACCAAATTTAGCGTTTCCGCGTGCAATATCCCGACATCACCGAACAATGGGGGTGTCGCAACCGGCCAAGCATTATGACGCAACCGAATAGGCTTTTCCCATAGTCGTGTTTGGATCTACTTTCATTCGTGCCTGTAAAATCGTGCAGGTGCATCGCTGTCCTGTCCTGGAGATTTGTGCAGAAGAGGACGGCAACGCATCCTCCCCAGACAGGCTGCGGCCGGTTATCGGTCGCCTCACTGCAATTCGGCTACCGGATTCGCTTCTCCGTGTGATCCGGAAAACATCTCATTTAATCTCAGAACACAATCAGATCGACCCATGAAACGTCAAGCATCAGCAGTTTGGAACGGAACTCTCAAGAATGGCAGTGGACGCGTCTCGTCCGAAAGTGGCGCAATATCCGACGTCGTCTTTTCTTTCGGCCGGCGATTCGGTGACGATAAAGGAAGCAATCCCGAAGAACTGATTGGAGCCGCACATGCGGGCTGCTTTTCGATGGCCCTCTCCGCCGAACTGGAGAAGGCGGGTATGCATCCCGAGAGCGTCAACACAACGGCCACGGTGTCGCTCGAGAAGGCCGGAGAAGGATTTGCCATCACAAAGGTTCATCTCGACGTGACGGCCGACGTTCCCGGTGCCGGGTACGACGATTTTCTATCCGTCGCCAATCAGGCCAAGGATGGCTGTCCGGTGTCCCGGGTCCTGAATGCCGAGATCACTATGGATGCAAAGCTGGAGAGCCGGAGGGGATAGGGTCCGGCCGCCTTCACCTGTTGCTTTCACGAGCCAAAGAGTTTCGGCTTTCGAGGTTCGAGGTTCGAGGTTCGGGGTTCGAGGTTTGAGGTTCGAGGTTCGAGGTTCGAGGTTCGAGGTTCGGCTTTCGGGGTTCGAGGTTCGGGGTTCGAGGTTCGGCTTTC
>CAZIIP010000417.1:0-3167 GCA_964539455.1 uncultured Rhodothermales bacterium | reverse complement strand
GCGGCACCGGGGGGCAAGACCGTTTATAGTGCGGAAAGAATGAAAAATGTGGGTTCCATCCTCGCAGTCGACAAACATGCCGCACGACTTCGGCTGCTGTCGCGGTCTACAAGACGATACGGGATCTCAATTGTCGAAACGCAAATATCGGATGCGCGTGCGTTAAAACCAGCGGAACCGTTCGACGCCGTCCTGATTGATGCGCCCTGCACGGGTACGGGCGTATTGGGCAAACGCGCCGACCTTCGCTGGAATCGAATGGAGGGCGACCTGCACGATCTCTGTGAGCTGCAGCGGGAGCTTCTCGATGCGGCCGTCCGGTATGTTCGTCCGGGTGGGCGCTTGGTGTATGCCACATGCTCGATAGAGCCAGAGGAAAACGAGATGCAGGTGCGCGCTTTCCTGGAGCGACATTCCGAGTTCCATCTCGAATCGCCTTCCGGGCTTCTGCCCCGAGGGTTGCTCACCGACCACGGGTGGATGCTCTGTCTTCCGCAAACGACGCAAACGGACGGGGCCTTCGCGGCAAGACTGGTGAAACGATTGGCCGGAACGCCCTAATGTGCATGTCGTTGTAACCGAACAACTGCATATCCCCGATTTGGGACTTGCGCTCTGTTAATCTGCTTCCGACATTCGCGCAAACCAACGACAGATCTCGTGAAAGCTGGATCGAAAACCAAAGTCGCAGTAATCGTTGTAGCAATAGCGACGATAATGCATGCCGCTCCGGTTGCCGGACAGACCGTTGCGAAGTACGGAGCGGCCTTTCTTGAAGGGGGAGTGGGTGCACGCGCACTGGGAATGGGTGGTGCGGCTGTCGCGCTGACGGGAGATGTGTCATCCACCTACTGGAATGTCGCGGGGCTTTCCCGAATGCAATATCCCGAGGCGGCGTACATGCATGCGGAGCGGTTCTCCGGAATCGTTTCCTTCGATTACGGCGGTGTGGGCATTCCCATCAATGGAAGGTCCTCTTTCGGTATTGCATTCTTCCGAAGCGGCGTCGACGATATCCCGAATACCTGGGATGCGTGGGATCCGATTCGAGACCAACCCAAACCACGCCCGGAAAACCACATATCGCTTTTTTCGGCAACCGATTTTGCACTTTATACCAGTTATGCGCGGATGCTGGGTTCCAGCCTTTCGTTGGGCGTCACGGGAAAAATGATCCGTCGTTCGATCGGCTCTTATCAAAGAGCATGGGGCTACAGCCTGGACATCGGTCTGCAGTACACCACCGGCCGGTTTATGCTCGGTGCCAATTTGCAGGATGCCTCTACGATGTTGCTCAGCTGGAGCGTGAATGAGGAAGAAGTAATGCCGCTGGCGGATGTCTTTGGTTTGGAGTTGCCGAGTGGAGGCTCGGAGATTGTGCTGCCGGTGCTGCGGCTCGGTTCCGGTGTGCTGCTGCCACTCTCCTCAGGTACCAATCTGATGCTTGGCGTTGACACCGATTTGCGTTTTGATGGGCAGCGAACCTACGTACTGGATGCGGGCGGTATCTCCTATCATCCGCGCGTAGGAGCGGAATTGTCCGTTGCCAACGCGGTAGCCCTGCGTGCAGGACTGGGCGATGTGGCCTATAACGACGATTTCGGCCTGCAACTCACGCCTTCGGTGGGAGCAGGCTTGAGGATCAAGGAGTTCAATGTGGACTACGCCTTTGGGGACTTCACGGGGTTGTCTTCCGATCTGGGATACTCACACCGCCTCTCGCTGAAGATCACCATGGAGCAGCCCAAGTTTCGCAGAACGATCAGATAAGCAGCCAACCGTCATTCGGTTCATTCGCCAGGGGAGGCTCAATGGCTCCCATTTCCGCATCATCGGCCAAAACGGGCGCCGGCTTGGCGCTCGTGGTGCCTCTTTTCAACGAGGAAGAGGCGGCTCCGGATCTGATTCGTGAAATCGAGTCCTTTCGCAAAACGAGACCCATTATCGAACAGATCGTGCTGGTTGACGATGGAAGCACCGACAGGACCGAAGAAGTCGTCCGACGGCTGACCGGGAAATTGCCGGGATACGAGTTGATAAGCCTGTCACGAAATTTCGGACACCAGATTGCGCTTACGGCCGGGCTTTCCTTCGTAGACGCGGATGCCGCTGTGATACTGGACGCCGATTTGCAGGATCCGCTCCATGTTATCGACCGTATGGTCGATAAGTGGAGAGACGGCTATGACGTCGTATACGGCATACGCGAAAGACGCGAGGGGGAAACCATAAGCAAAAGGATGGCAGCGGTACTCTATTACCGGCTACTTCGATGGCTCAGCGATACAGAGTTGCCGCTTGATACCGGAGATTTCCGGCTGTTGTCCAGGCGTGTGATCGATGCCTATCTCCAGATCTCCGAGCAGCAACCATTCGTAAGAGGTTTGGTCTCGTGGCTGGGATTCAACCAGGTAGGCATATCGTATGTAAGAGAACCGAGAAAAGCCGGCCAATCGAAATATACGCTGGCCAAGTTGTTTCATCTGGCAATGTCGGGGATCACATCATTTACGGACAGGCCTCTTCGAATGGCCATTAACGTCGGACTGGCAACCGCATTGCTGGCGGCTTTCGGCGGAGCACTGTGGATTGTGCTCGCAAAATACGTTTATGAAACGGCTATTGCAGGCTGGGCATCCCTGTTGTTCGTTATCATATTTATCGGCGGCGTGCAGCTATTCTTTCTCGGCATCGTGGGGCTTTACCTGTCCAGGGTGTACGAGTCGGTGAAAGGCCGGCCGCGCTATTTTGTCAAGAATGTCTGGAAATCGGGAACGCACCGCGTACACGTCGATTCCGGGTGATAGAACTATCTTTGCCACTTGTGGTCCAAATAAGACATGCCGAGAATCTAGATGGAACAGCGATGAAACAGAGTGACTGGATAGGCATCGCATCGAGCATTGTTATTCATGCAGCATTGCTGTCGGGGTTTCTGTTTGTCTCTGCAGCTCCCGCCACTGTCCCGGTTGGCTTTGTAGAGGTGGAATTCGGACCCATGGCGCTGGGGCGTCCGGTCCAACAGGCGGAAGAGGAGGAGGCGGCGGTTTCTCCGGAAGAGTTTGACGAATCCGATGATCCTCCAGCAGAAGCGGAGGAGACGGAGGAAGAGGGAAAACTGGTCGATCTTCCGGAGCAGGAATATGTAAACACGGATCCCGACGAAG
>CAZIIP010000416.1:0-3206 GCA_964539455.1 uncultured Rhodothermales bacterium | reverse complement strand
AGGGAGCGATTCGGGCCGGCATCGAAGTGTTAATGACGGAGGCGGGAATTGGCTGCGATGAAGTCAACGAAATCGTTCTCGCGGGGGCGTTCGGCACGTATTTGAATCCTGAAAGTGTCGTGGCAATCGGCATGTTGCCTCCTGTGCCGCTGAATCGTATACGTCAGGTAGGAAACGCTGCGGGTGCCGGCGCTGTCCGGATGCTCCTGTCGGTCACCCGCAGACGGGAAGCGGAAGCACTGAGAAGTGCGGGGCATTACATTGAATTGATGTCGCACCATTCGTTCTCCGACCTGTATATGGATGGTATCCTGTTTTAAACCGTACACAAAGCAATCGCTCTCAATTAAGCCACTCTTAAAAGATGCGTGAGCAAGCTTCGATCTTTGACTTCCGCAATGTGCTGGTCTCGGATGGTGCAACAGGCACCAACCTGCACGAAATGGGACTCGAGCCGGGTACGGCTCCGGAGGAATGGGTGCTCCACCGGCCGGACGACATCAAGAAGCTGCACCGCTCGTTTATCGATGCCGGCTCCGATGTCATCCTGACGTGCAGTTTCGGAGGCAACGCCATCCGCCTGCAATCATCCGACTTTGCGGAACAAGACGGGGAGATCAACCGCACTGCGGCGTCGCTGGCCCGCGCTGCGATCCAGGATGCGGGTGCTATGGTTTTGCTGGGTGGTTCGATGGGACCGACCGGAGAAATGGTAGAACCGTTCGGGATGTTGACGCCGAAGGAGGTTACGGAAATTTATCGGAACCAGGCCGAAAACCTGGTTAAGGGTGGGGTGGACTTCCTTGCACTGGAAACGTTTTTTGCCATCGAGGAGGCCGAAGCCGCGCTCGAGGGGGTTCGGCAGGTGACGGATTTGCCCGTGGTACTGACCTTCAGCTACGACCGGGGAGTGAAAACAATGATGGGGGTAACGCCCAGACAGATGTTTGGGCATTTCGCGGGGAGCGAACTGGCCGCCGTCGGCGCCAATTGCGGTACGACACTCGAGAATATGGCGGCGATCGTCCGGGAACTGGCAGCCTGCAATCCGGCCATGCCTATTTGGGCCAAACCAAACGCGGGCTTACCCCAGGGGCAACCGGCTGTGTATCCGGCCGGGCCGGAGGAAATGGGCCGGTTCGCACAACAGTTTGTAGACGGCGGTGCCCGCATTGTCGGCGGATGCTGTGGATCGACGCCGGAACATATCGCCGCCATTGCATCGGCGGTCAAGCAGGAGAAATAGATCACCAAACGTCGAAAACGATGACGCCGCTGGAGCGCTACAGGGCCGTTGTGGAGGGATCCGAACCGGATATCGTTCCAAGGGTCCCGATCCTTATGCAGTATGCAGCAGAGTATATCGGATCGAACTACGGGGCGTTCGCCTTCGATTATCGCGTACTCGTCGAGGCGAACATGGCATGTGCCGAACACTTCGGATTCGACCAGGTGAGCGCGATCTCCGACCCCTACCGGGAAACCGAGGGATTCGGCGGGCACGTAGCGTATCCCCGGGACACGGTTCCGACGTGTACCGCTCCGCTCGAAGAGGGGATGGATTTGAAATTGCTGAACAAACCGGATCCGGAAAATTCCGTTCGCATGCGCGATCGGGTCGATGCGATTCGTGCGTACGACGAGCGATGTGGTGGCCGGTTTTCCATTCTCGGATGGATCGAGGGGCCCGCTGCAGAAGCGGCCACCTTGCGCAGGCCGGTTCAATTCCTGATGGATCTTGTCGATGATCCGGATGGGCTATGCCGCCTGATGGATATCTGCACGGAAAACGGGATCCGCTTTGCGGAGGCCCAACTGGCGGCAGGGGCGGATACCATCGGCATCGGTGATGCGATCGCCAGCCAGGTGTCACCGAAGATGTACGAGACCTATGTCCTCCCGCGCGAAAAACGTATGGTCGATGCAATCCACGCAGCGGGCGGTCTGGTGAAACTGCATATCTGTGGCAATATCAAACATCTGCTTTCGGGCATTGCGACGCTTGGTGTGGATATTCTCGATGTGGATCACATGGTAGATCTGGCATACACGCGCTCGGTAGCGGGGCCAAAGGTGGTGCTGACCGGCAATGTCGATCCGGTTGCCGGGATCAAAGACGGAACGCCGGTATCCATCCGACGGGCAATTGAAGCCTGCAGGGATTCGGCCGGAGATCCCTATATGGTCAACGCAGGATGCGAGGTCCCGGCCGGGACGCCCGAAGAAAATCTGATGGCTATGTGCGAGCCCGTCCCTTTTGCCAACGGCGAATAGGTATGCTTGCCGTAACCGCCTCGTCATCCGGCCCGCAATCCTCCCTGGACGACGAAGTTCATTCGGATTCGTGCTAGACACGGCACTTTGCGTCTCTTATATTTTTGTTCTCGCCCGCCAACTCCCTCCGAGGCACACATAAATAGGGTAGTGAGATGTCATTCTCCAGGATGATTTCTGTGCTTTCCGTTTTACTTCTCGCACTGAATGCGGGACAAGCACAGACCAACCGGTTAATCCTGAAATCGCCCGGCGGCCGGGTTGTCGTGTCACTGGGCGTTTGGAGCCGGCCCGGCTTGCAAGGTGGTGAGCAGTTGGCCTTCAATGTTCGATACAACGGCGGGATGGTGCTTCTCGACTCCCCATTCGGATTGTCCTTTCGGGGGTCCGGTGCATTTTCGGCCGGGCTGGAAATGAGCGAAGTGTCGCGCAGGACGGTCGACCAGACCTGGAATCCCGTATGGGGTACCCACGATGAAGTACGGAATCATTTCAACGAACTGACCCTGGCCCTCGAGGAAAACGGCGATTCGCCCCGGCGCATCGAGCTGGTCTGGCGGGCGTATGAAGATGGCGTGGCATTCCGCTACAGAATACCGGAGCAGAAGGGACTGGGGTCCTTCCAGTTGGCCGCCGAGGAGACGCGGTTTCATTTTCGCGATGATCATACGGTTTGGGCGGCCAACTACGGGGGATACCGAACGAACCAGGAAAGCGAATTTGTGGAGCGGCCGCTGTCGATCCTGGATCCGGATTCCGTATATGGTGTGCCGCTACTCGTCGAGATCTCGCGCAATGCCTGGATGGGCGTCACCGAATCCAATCTGGTAGACTGGGCGGGTCTGCATCTTTCCGCGGACGAGTCCGCTCCCAATACCCTTGTCACCAAACTTGCGTCTCGTCTCGACAATCCGAACGTAGTCGTCGCTTCG
>CAZIIP010000415.1:0-3216 GCA_964539455.1 uncultured Rhodothermales bacterium | reverse complement strand
GACCCGCCGCCGCGCACACGGTCTCCCTCCAGCAGGCGCCCCCGCTTGTCGATGCGTCCCGACTTTTGAAGCATTGCAATCGCATCAACGATCCCCGATCCGCAAATGCCGGCAGCGGGTTTGCCTTCAATCGTCTCCACAACCGGCACGTCCGATTCGAAGCGAACGTATTCGACGGCACCCGGACCGGCCCGCATGCCGTGGAGAATGTGTGCCCCTTCGAACGCCGGACCCGACGCACACGAGCAGGTCCACATCGATCCGCCGTGACATAACGTCACCTCGGTGTTGGTACCGATGTCAACGGCAATGACGGTACGTGATTCGGATCCGAGTTTCAGTGCCGTCTGAACGGCCAGATGGTCACTGCCCACAAATCCGGCAATGAGCGGGGGCAGGTATACCCTGGCACCGGGCGCGAGCGGCAAAGCTACTGATGCCGCAGGCACCGTTTCAGGGTCCACGGATGCGGGTCGATACGGAGACTCGCCCAGTTGGCGCACCGGCAATCCCGTCAGAAAGTGGTGCATGGCGGTATTGCCGACCAGCACCGCATCGACGATATCTGACGACGAAACGCCCAAACGATCGGTCACGTCCCGGACCAGAACCATAAGCGCATCCCGCAAGACGTCGCGCAGTTTTGCCAGATGGGCGTCCGATCGGTTGGCCGTCGCAATTCGGCTCACGACATCTTCACCGAAGGGTATCTGCGGATTGGCCAAACCCGCCTTCTCGAGCAGTTTCCCGGAAGACAGATCGACCAGATACCCGGCCAGACGCGTACTGCCAATGTCGACGGCAATGCCGGGAAGTATGCCGGAAGGCCGGCGAATCGTTACAAGGTTGAGTTTTTCCGGATACCCGCACACTACGGCCTCCGCTTCCTCACCGTTCTCCAGCAATGCAGTCTCATCGCCGACAAACAGCCGCTCATCTACCGCTACATAGCCGCCGAACGCGACTGCCAGGGCTGCCTCCAGATCCGGTGCTGCCTCTGGATCCGCGCCGCCCCTCGATGGTGACACGAGATCAGCCGTCAAGACAGCCGGATTCAGCTCGAGATCAGCCACATCGGCCTCCAGCACCAGGCGCCTGCTGTCGGCGCGAGAACTTTCCGGAACAAGGATCTCCGCATCGGACAAGACTGCCGCCTGGCAAGCCATACGCATACCGGCCTCCTTTTCATCCGTCCTCAAGACGTCCCGCTCGATGTCGGTTAGTCCGGAGAGGCTGCCGGAAAGCGTCTGTACGATACATGCCTCGCAGATGCCCAACCCTCCACATGGCGCCTCGATCGCCACACCTGCTTGCTGCGCCGCTTCGAGTGCGGTGCTCCCGCGTGGGCAAACTGTTTGTGCATCTCCCGGCCGGAAACGCACCTCAACATGATCACTGTGTTTCGCTATCCGATGCTGCTGCAATTTGATCCTTCAGGAATGAGGTGGCGAAATTGCTCTAGACACAGCAAAGGTAGGACTGGAAATAAAAAATCCGAATTCCGATTTCATGAAGGAGGCAGTAACTTCGAGCCCCAGTCGGCCCAAACATTCACATTCCGTATCGAGCGGCAGTATGTCCCCGGATCACGATCAGGTTCGTTCCATTCGCGCACACTTCCCGGCGCTGAAACGGAAGCAAGCAGGTTTTCCCGTAGGCTATTTCGACGGGCCTGGAGGTACACAGGTGCCAATAGAAGTACCTGAGGCCGTTTCAGCGTACCTCTTTCATCATAACGCTAACACGCATTGGGCTTACCCAACCTCCAAGGAGACCGACGACGCGCTGCGGTCTGCTCGTAAATCTTTTTCAGATTTTCTCGGTTGTGCCGCGAATGAGGTTTGTTTCGGTGCCAATATGACCACGCTGACCTATCACCTGTCAAGGGCACTGGGACGGCGGCTACGGGCGGGCGATGAAATCATCGTCACGGAACTTGATCATCACGCAAACATCGATCCCTGGCGGTCGTTGGCGCGTGAACGAAACCTCCGGATTAAAAGCGTCCCGATGCTTCCCGGAACGGGAACACTGGACGAAGCCGCATTCGAACAACTACTATCGGAGAAAACACGTCTCGTCGCAATTGGCGCAGCCTCGAATGCTCTGGGCACCGTGAACGACGTCCGTCGCTACGCCGATCGCGCCCATGCCGCAGGCGCACTCGTCTTTGTCGACGCCGTCCACTATGCCGCACATGGGGCCATGGACGTCAAGGAGTGGGATTGTGACTTCCTCGCGTGTTCTGCCTACAAATTCTATGGCACACATGTGGGCATTCTTTTCGGCCGTGCCGGGCTTTTGGCAGATCTCGACGTACCCAAACTCGATCCGGCACCCGATACGGTACCGGAACGCCTGGAGACGGGAACGCTCAACCACGAGGGAATCGTCGGCGCTGCGGCAGCGGTGAATTTTCTGGCATCGATCGGCTCCGGAGCAGACCGGAGAGCCCAATTGCATTCTGCAACGGCGTGGTTGCACAACCGCGGATCGAAACTGGTCACACGGCTCTGGGAAGGCCTTCAATCCATCAATGGGGTGCGGCTGTTCGGCCCGGAACCCGACCAACCGCGAACCCCGACCCTGTCCTTCAACGTTGACACCGCACCAGCTGCGGAAGTCTCGCACCGGCTGGCCAAACAGTTCGGAATATTCGCTTCACATGGTGACTACTATGCATCGACCGCCATTGAACGACTGGGATACGCCGAAACGGGCCTGGTTCGCGCGGGATGTGCCTGCTACACCACAGAAGAAGAAATCGACCGACTCGTTGAAGGCGTTCAACGTATCGCACACCCTGGATAATTATTTTATCTGGAATTAATAACCATTTAAATCTCATGAGACGTTTTGCCCTATTTCTTTTTGCATCTTTTTTGGTTTTGCCGTCCTGTCAGAATGCCTCCCAGACCGAATCCGATGATCCGGCGGCCTACGATATTGCCGTGATTCCGAAGAGCGTGGGCTTCGACTTCTGGACGACAGTGCGGTTGGGTGCCATGGCCGCGGCGGAGGAACTCGGCGACGTGAATGCCATCTGGAACGGTCCGACATCGGAGACCGATATTGCCGGGCAGGTCGCATTGGTAGAAAGCTTCATCACGCAAAGAGTGGACGCAATCGTCATAGCGCCCTCGGATGCCCAGGGCCTGGTACGTGTGCTGCAGGAGGCCGAGAATGCCGGCATCCCCGTTATCACGATCGACTCCA
>CAZIIP010000414.1:0-3218 GCA_964539455.1 uncultured Rhodothermales bacterium | reverse complement strand
GCCTTTAACGAGAAGCACGATCAGGAATTCAACCGTTTTACAAAGCTGCCCTAGCCCACCGAATACCTATGGCCGTTGACGTGTAAGATGTCGAGATTCGGCGCCGGACCGGCCTGAAAGTCTGGCTGGAGGCGTCGCGGCCCAAAACGCTGTGGGCAGGCATCGTGCCGGTTGTGATCGGCACGGCACTCGCGATCGGAAACGGTGTCTTTCACTGGCTTTCAGCTTTGCTGGCGCTCACCGGTGCGGTCTTGATACAAATCGGCACCAATATCGCAAATGACTATTCCGATTTCGTTCGGGGTGCGGACGCAGAAGACCGGCTCGGTCCGCGCAGGGTAACGCAGGCGGGGATGGTCTCGCCCTCTTCCGTCAGGAATGCGGCCATTCTCATATTCCTTGCTGCGGCCGCGTCGGGAGCGTACCTGATTTATCGCGGAGGGTGGCCCATCCTGGTAATCGGCGTGCTGTCGATTATCTCGGGCTGGTGGTACACCGGTGGACCGCAGCCGCTCGGTTATCTCGGTCTTGGTGAACCTTTCGTGTTGCTGTTTTTTGGTCCGGTGGCCGTTGCCGGCACGTACTACGTGCAGGCACTCGAACTGACACCCGCCGTTGTTGCCGCGGGATTCTCTCCGGGTTTGCTGTCGGTGGCTGTGCTGGTGGTGAACAACCTGCGGGACATCAACCAGGACCGCCGGGCGGGCAAGCGAACCCTGGCGGTCCGCTTCGGCGCCGCATTTGCCCGTTCGGAGTATGCTTTTTGTATCGCTCTTGCCGTTGCCATACCGGTAGCGATGGCTGTGGTCATGGACGATCGCCTGGCACTACTTTTCTGTTTACTTCTGCTGCCCATCGCCTGGCCGACGGTCCGGAAGGTATACGCTCGGGAAGGGCTCGAGCTCAACCCACTGCTGGGGGGTACGGCGAAACTTTTACTGGTATACGGCCTCCTGTTTTCGGCGGGCTGGATCCTGCCTTTCTAGTGCCCTCGTTATCATGAAATGATCCGATGATGGGCCAATCTCATATTCCCTGCCCCGTTTTTGCCGGTGCGGAAGCGCAACCGGAGGCTACCGCTATCGTCGATTCGGAAGGCCCGGTCACATTTGCGGAGTTGAACAGGCGTATTGAGCGGGCAAGCCGGATCCTAAGGGACAAGGGGGCATCACGGGGCGAACGTGTGGGGATTCATTTGCCGAACGAAGTCGTGTCCCTCGTTATTTCGTGGGCATGCTTACGGTGCGGCACCGTTGCCGTGCCGTTGAGTACGCGCCTGCCCTTGTCGGAAGCGGCCCAGCGCCTGAAAGAGATCGGCTGCAAGAAGGTGATCACGCGGGGAACGACGCCCGGAAGCGGCGTCGCGGCGATTCATCCCGACGTTTTTTCGGGCGATCGGTCGACCGGCGACGCGACGCCGGCGGCGAAGTTGCCGAGGGATCGCATGTGGACGGCGATATTCACTTCCGGATCGTCCGGCAGTCCACGCGCGGCAGTGCACACGCTGGGCGCCCATCTTCTGAGTGCGGAGGGCTCCCGGAGCAATATTGCGCTCTCGCCGGGAGACCGGTGGCTCCTGTCGCTCCCGCTCTACCATGTGGGTGGATTTGCAATCGCCGTGCGTTGTTGGCAGGCCGGAGCGGCAGTGGTGATTCCTTCCGGCACTCCCTGGAGGGCAGACCTGCTAAACGAGATGCGGGTGACCCATCTTTCTCTCGTGACAACGCAGCTTCTGCGGTTGCTCGATTCAATGGACCGGGAGACAAGGTTTCCTTCGCTTGGTGCCGTGCTTTTGGGAGGATCCGCGATCCCGGGTACCTTGTTGGAGCGGGCGGTCGCCGCGGGGTTGCCCGTGCATGTCAGCTACGGCAGCACCGAAATGGCTTCGCAAATAGCCACGACCCGCTCCGGCGCGTCGATTGAGGAACTCAAAGACACATCAGGGAGGATCCTGCCGTTTCGATCCGTGCGATTTGACGAAAGTGGCGAGTTGTTCGTTCGGGGTGCGACCCGGTTCTCCGGATACGCAACGCGCGATGGACTGGACCGGCCGTTCGACACCGAGGGATGGTTTGCAACCGGTGACATCGGATCATGGCTCGGCGGGGGACACATACGGATCGAAGGACGAAAGGACCGGATGTTCATATCGGGCGGAGAGAATATACACCCGGAGTGGATCGAGAAAGCCCTGGCGCGGATGGAAGGCATTGACGACGCGTTAGTGGTACCCGTGCCCGATGCGGACTTCGGATTTCGTCCGGTCGCCTTCATTCGCTGTTCCGGTCGCATTGAGGCCTCGGAGCTCGAGACGCGTTTGCGCGCGTCCCTTCCGGGATTCATGGTACCCGAAGCATTCCTGCCGCTACCGGATGCGGAGGCCGGTATGAAACATGATCGGCGACGATTGGCGGTGCGAGCTGAAAAGGAGCTCGGACGTCGATCCGGCTGACAGATTGGCAGCCTAACGGTTTTCGGCACGGTTATGGACACTATGACGGTTGCATGTCGGCCAAATCAGGCATGACAGGATTGCACAAAAACAGTGAGTTTATCAGTCTGAACAGATATGAATTTTCAAAAGTTTACGGTAAAAGCGCGCGAAACGATGCAGGCCGCCATGGAGATTGCTGCAACGCACAACCACCAGGGGGTGGAGCCTGCGCACGTGATGAAGGCGTTTCTACAGGAATCCGGCGGCACGGTGAAATCGCTTCTCCGCAAACTCGAAGTGAATCCGGAGACGATAGAGGCACTCGTCGATCAGCAGCTCGAAAAGTATCCCGTGGTGACCGGTGCCAGTGTGAGCGGACAGTACATCGGTCAGGATTTGAACAAGGTATTCGACCGCGCCCTTGCAGAGGCCGAGCTGTTGGGTGATCAGTTTATCGCCACCGAGCACGTGTTGATCGGCTTGGCGGAATCGAAAGAGGCGGTTGGAAAGGCGCTGGCCATGGCCGGTGTGACCAAGGAGCGGCTACTCGAGGTACTCAAGGACGTCCGGGGAAACCAGCAGGTAACGGATGAGCATGCCGAGAGCCGTTACGAGGTGCTCGATCGCTATGCCCGCGATCTGAACGAACTGGCGAGCGCCGGCAAAATAGATCCGGTGATCGGACGGGACGAGGAAATCCGCCGGCTTTTGCAGATTCTCTCGCGCCGAACGAAAAACAATCCGGTGCTGGTTGGAGAGGCCGGTGTCGGTACAACCGCTATCG
>CAZIIP010000413.1:0-3222 GCA_964539455.1 uncultured Rhodothermales bacterium | reverse complement strand
GTGGCAACCGTGACGGGGGATCTGGCGATCGCTGCAGCCGAGGCGGGCGACGGAACCGTCACCGGTGTGGATATTGCGGAGCAGATGCTGGAGGTCGGCCGGAAAAAGATCGAACGATTGGGATTGCAGGACAGGATTGCCCTTCAGACCGGCGATGCAGAGTCGCTGCCGTTCGCCGACGCATCGTTTGATGCCGCTATGGTGGCATTCGGTGTACGGAATTTCGAGGACCTGCACCTGGGATTACGTGAGATCGCACGTGTGCTCGCGCCCGGGGGGAAGCTGGCTGTGCTGGAATTCAGCAGACCGACGGCCTTTCCGGTCCGGCAGATCTACGAAATCTATTCCCGCCACATTCTGCCTCGCGTCGGCAGAACGGTTTCACGGGATGCCGGCGCATACCGCTATCTGCCCGAGTCGATCGATGCCTTCCCGGACGGCGAGGACTTCCTGACAATCATGCGGGAGACCGGGTTCGAGATGCTGCAAGTCGATCGCCTCTCGTTCGGTATTGCCTCGCTCTATTGCGGCCGAGCGGCGCGGCGTTAGGCGCTATGCCCGGCCGATCGGTTTGCCGTCGCGGCGACGGTTCGGCAGCCACTTGACGAGGTGTACCTCATTGGTGCCGCCGCTGCGGTGGTAGTGGACGTCGTCCATGAGATTCCGCATGATGAAGACACCGTAGCCGCCACCGCGCCGGTTCGAGACCGATTTTCTGAGATCGGGTTCCCGATAGCGCTCCATTTCGAAGGTCCGGCCCTTGTCCCGGATGATGATGGTGAATTTCTCCGTGTCTTTCTTAACGGTCAGCTCGACAGTGCCCTTGTCATTGCCCGCATAGGCATGGTTGATCACATTGGTACACGCTTCGTCCACCGCAAGCTTGAGTTCTTCGATATCGTCGTCCGAAAAGCCCAGGGACGACGCGTGTGCCTCCACGAATCTCCGCAGCGTACCCAGGTAGCGCGTGGTACTCGGAATCGAGATGATATCGGGCATTCGGGCCACGTGCGCGGGACTTTTACTGCCGGTGGCCGGTTTCGTCCGTACTGTTGAACAAGCCGGCCGCTTCAGATTCGGTCTTGACGATATCGAACAGGTGAGGAAAACCAAGCAGGTCGAAAACGTTGAAGACACGTGGCTGCAGCGAGGCGATTTTGATATCGCCTCCACGTTCGCGCACTTCCTCGATAAAGGCCATAAAGACGCCCAGCCCGGCGCTCGAGATATACTGAAGCTGCGGACCGTGGACGATGATCTGAGTCTGGCCCTCGTCGAGGCATTTTTGAATGGCCGCTTCGAGCTCGGATGCCGTGTGGGCGTCCAGTTCACCGCTCAAATCGAGCACTCTCAGGCCTTCGCTCGATCGGAAGTTGACGGAAAAATTACTCATGAGATCTAGTTGCTGCTCAAGTCAAAGCTGTCGGACAGCCGCGAATGCGGACAATAATACAGCATCAAGGTACAATTATGATTGATACGAACCCTCTTCTGGTTTGTGGCTGTTGGTCCGGCCGTTCCATTTCAGTACCACAAGCGTCATGTCGTCATCATACGAATCACCGCCGATGTACTGCTGGAGATCTCCCAGGATAGCGTCGTGTAGCGTTTGCGAATCGCATCCGTTGTGATTGCGAACAGCCCGGCAAAGGCGCTCGTAGCCGTATTCCGTTCCTTCCGCTCCCCGGGACTCGACAATACCGTCTGTGTAAAACACGAACGAATCTCCAGGGGCAAGTGAAATCCGTTCTTCCCGTATCGTGTCCGAGAAGAGTGGTCCGCCGTCCAGGCCCAGGCCCATTCCATGTGTCCGGATCAGTTCCGTCGTGCCGTCTGCATGAGAGACGATCACCGGAGGATGTCCTGCCCGTGCCAGCATCAACTGCTCGGCTTCCGTATCGATCACCGCGTAGACGGCCGACATGAAGAAGCTCCGTTCCATCGACTGGACCAGCGCAGTGTTTGCATGTGTGAGAAACGCGGAGGGAGAGGGTACCAGCCGGCCCACGGATTGAAAAACGCCTTTCAACTCTGCCATATAGAACGCCGCAGACGTGCCCTTTCCAGAGACGTCACCCACTATAATTCCGAATCGGTTCTCGCCGATCTTCAGAAAATCATAGTAGTCACCTCCGACCTCCAGCGCCGGTACGCTGGATGCGGAGACCTCGGCACCGTCGATTGTCGGCACGGTCTGGGGCAAGAGGCGCCGCTGAACCCTGTTGGCGATCTCCAACTCCTTTGACATGCGTTCTTTCTCGAGTCGGTCTTCGAAAAGCCGGGCATTCAGCAGCGCAATGGCGACCTGATCGGCAAACGTCTGCGTCATATCGATGTCGTCGCGCTCGAAGCCGTTCGCTACCCGCTTGGCGACAAACAGCGCGCCGAGGATATCGCCTCGGGTGGCCAGCGGGATGACGAGGAGGCTCTCAATGCCGTCTCCAGGCCGGGCACGTACCCTGAAGTCCGCCGCTGCCTGGTTTAGCAGCAACGGAGCCTTGTCCTGGCTTATCTCGGCAACAAATGCTTCCGTATCGATCAAGGCTCCCAAGCGCTCGTGTGTAATGCCTTGCGCCGACACAAGCTGTGGCCTGAGCGACCCGGAGCGCGAGTCGATTAAAGCAAGCCACGCGCATTCTCCCGTACCGGCTTCGATAGGAGAGGCCGTGATGGTATCGATGAGGCTGTTCAGGTCGAACATCTTGCCCGTAAGCCTCGAAACCGAGTGAATGGCCGCCAGCTCTCCCGCCTTTTTCTGAAAGTCACCCGTTGTCGGCAGATGAAACAGCAACGACAACATGGTGGTCATGCTGTAGGTCACACCAAACAAGACGGACAGCATGACAAAGACATTTACCGCGAAACTGTGCACCCGCGCAAACGGTGCCGCATTCTGCATGACAAGCACACCGGATAGGTCGTTGACCAGGATGAAAATAAGCAGTGACGCCAGCGCGAGGCTCAGGGCGATGATGGCGCTCTTTTGCTTGAAGGAGAGATACGGCACCCACGACAACCGGAACGAATTGACGACCATCGCGATGACGGACATCACCATAAAGATCTGAGCCGGCACCGTAAGGAACTCTTCCGGACTTTGAAAGAGCGCAAAGACCGAAGCAAGAGTCATCAGTCCGAGTAAGACATACCAGTTCCGCAGGCTTGAGCTGGACCGGCGATACAGTACCAGGGAGCGGATGAGCAACACGAGCACGAAGGCAT
>CAZIIP010000412.1:0-3234 GCA_964539455.1 uncultured Rhodothermales bacterium | reverse complement strand
ATTGCCCGCGCAGAATACCGGAACGATCGCAGCTTCACCGGCAATACCCTTTTTTGCAGGAAACCGGATGGTAAACTCGCCCGTGGCGAATCGGCTGTAGAGCTCGTCCGTGTCCATGTCGTAAAGGAAAACGGTTACCCGTTCGCACGAAAACAGCGCCAGTGCGGAGGCTTCGATCTGTCGCAACAGCGTATCGAGATCGAGAGTCGCCCCCACATCACGGGCAATCTGCAGCAATTCGGTGATCCGGTCCTGCGTGGTTTGCGTCGTCAACGTCTCGGGAGTTAAACGGAATAGGTGAGCGCTAAGCGTAAGAATGATTCGCGAAGCGACTGAAGAGCGGTGCTCGTTTGCCCGCTTTCGTAACCGGTGATATGGTAGTACATCACATCGCCGTTCTTTCCGAGCGGAGCTGAAGGGTAGCGGCGATGTGTTGTAGAGTAGCAAAAACCGTATACGGCCGCTGTATACGCCGTTGATGCGGATGCGTTCTTTAAATCTTCAAAATGATTGTTGCCCCCGAAATATGAGGGAATCCCATGTGCAGAAAAGGTGACACGCGTTAGAGAATAAAGCGGGTCGTCTTCCGAGCAAATACAGAAAAAAGTGATTTGCCGAGCGCCCGAATGCCGGTACCGGCATCTATGACCACGCGGCCTCGTTGTCCGGCAAACTGATCTGCAGTTACGGCGTATCGGCGCCGTAGCCGAGATACGCGGTTTCCGGCATCGGCGTTGATCCCCGGACACGCCGGAAGGCGAGGTAAATTTTGCAGGGACCGGTCACCACGACCCGTCCTCCGCGGTTTCGAGCCCCAGGGTTTTCCCCTTCTTTACGGCCGGCACGCCCTGCGTTATCCAGACCGGCGCGGGAGCGTCCTTCAGGAAGTGATCGAAATACTGTTGAAGTCGTGTTTGCCAATCGACCCTGTTCTGGTACGCAAGCGGCCAGTGAGGTTCTCCATTGTAATTGATCATCCAGACGGGCTTGTGCAGACGCCGCAACGCGACAAAAAACTCGATCCCCTGGTACCAGGGGACGGCACCGTCTTCATCGTTGTGGAGGATCAAAACGGGTGTTTCGATCTTGTCGGCCCAGAATACGGGTGAGTTTTCGATGTAGCGCAACGGCTTCTCCCAGAGCGAACCACCGATCCGGCTTTGCGTGCGTTCGTATTGGAACATCCTGCTCATCCCGCTGCCCCAGCGTATTCCGCCGTATGCACTCGTCATATTCGCAACGGGAGCGCCCGCGGCGGCTGCGCGGAACAGGTTGGTGCGGGTGACCATGTAGGCGATCTGGTAACCGCCCCAGCTATGCCCCTGTACGCCGATGCGCTCCGGATCGACGCATCCCCGGTCGATCAGATGGGTGACGCCGGTCATTACGGCATTGAGTGCGCTCTCGCCGGGATATCCGATTTTGTACGGAATGTCCGGGACGAACACGAGGTACCCGCGGCCGGCATAGAAAATGGGGTTGATGATCGATCGGTGCGGTACCTGGGCCGGATGCTGGTGGAGGTTCTCAGAGTTCTTTTCGTAGAAATACACGAGTGTCGGATAGCGTCTGTCCGGCTGGAAATCCTCCGGTTTGTAGAGCAATCCTTCGAGCTTTTCGCCGTCAACCGAATACCAGGATACCAACTCCACCGTCGCCCAATTGTACTCCGTCTGCTGCGGATTGGCCTCGCTCACACGGGACAGGTCGCTACATAGGCCCGTACAGGTCCAGATATCCGGGAAATCGGAGACGTTCGATCGCGTAAACAGCAGTCGGTCGCCGTCACGCGCACGTTCAGGTTGTGCGTAGCGGTGTGCGCTCCATACACGCCGGACCGGTGGCTGCCCATCGTCCAGAGATACCGTATAGTAGCCGGAATCACGTGAATGGTAGTGGTATGCCGTCAGCCAGAGTGGCCGGTCCGAGGGTATGCCGGGATCTTCTTCGAGATGTACATAGCGAAATCGAATGCCCGATTCCGCGCCGAGACCGGCCGTTACGTTGACCGGTGACCGCTCGTTCATCGGATCGAGTGCCCAGATGTCATGCTTGTCGTACACCAGGTACCACTCGCTATCCGTCGTCCAGCCCGCCGCGCCATACGGATTCGGGCCGTACGGCCAGTCGTGAAGTTCATCGTCAAATCGGGTCCCGATCGTCTCGGTAAGATTGATCGGAGATCCGCCGGTCGATCGAACGGCCAGCCAGCTTTGTTTATCCCGGTCCCACCACGTGACGAAAGCACCATCCGGTGAGATACTCGGTTGCGATCGGATACCTCCGGCGAGCAATTGCCGTTCTCCGGAGTCGATTTCCACCCCATATAGATCGAAATACTTCGGATAGTCCCAGGAGATCTCCATCCGATATGGATAATTGGTGGCGATCATACCCCTTTGCGCATCACCCTGTGACGGAATCCGTATTTCCGGGTGCTCCTCATCGGTCAACTGCACCATCCGGTTTCCGTCGGAAAGGAGAATGGCGGCGCGGTAGGACCGTTTGCGCTCCTCCTCCAGATGCTCGAGTTGCATGGGTTGCAGCAGGGGATCCTGCCAATGCCAGATGTCGACCTTCACGCGCTCGTGCTCGGGAATGTCCTCGGGATCCATCAGGGAGTCGGGTTGAGGAGCGGTGCCGAAGTACAGGCGTTCGTCGTTTTTCGAGAAATCCAGTGACGCATGCTCCGAAATCCACCAATCATTCGGGATCGTGGTGTTCGATGCATTCGCCAAAAGCACCGGCTCCGGAGCGGTTGCAGACCACAGGTACAATGACTGAGCCGGGTGTTCCGCATCGTAATCAGCGGCATCACTCAAATACGCCAGCCGGTCACCCGCTTCGTTCCATGCCATCTGCGGAAACCGCGCCGGACCGGTCGCGACCGTATCTGCCGACAGGTCTGACAATTGCACTACGACGAGCGCGTCGGCCTTTCCGTCTTTGCTCGAAGCCGCATATGCGAGCCGTCTGCCATCGTTTGAGAAGACGTACGCAACCGCGTTGGAAAACGTGGCTTGCTCCGCCGTATCAAGTTTTCGAACGATGAGGTCCGTTCCATCCTTTTTGTTCTCGCCTTCGGACACGTCGGCCTCTCCCGTCGAAGCCTCTTCAGTTGATGCAGTGGTAGTGTCGGTTGTTGACGCGGGCGGCGGTTCCAGCAAGAGCGCCAGCCGGTCTCCGGTGTCTTCCGGCATTTTGAATGAGGCGACATTCGCATAGTGGAGTCTG
>CAZIIP010000411.1:0-3244 GCA_964539455.1 uncultured Rhodothermales bacterium | reverse complement strand
GGCGTAGGAGGAATGCAGTTATTTCGAGCGGAGGTTCCGGGTCCGACGGCAGATAAACTCACGCCGTTGGTCAAACAGACGGCCCAGCGCCTGTGGCTGATCTATTTGGGGTTTACCGTCCTCGAGACACTGCTTTTGCTGCCCGGGATGAGCCTTTTTGATGCCGTGAATCACGCATTCGCCACCATGGCCACAGGCGGCTTCTCGACCAGAAACGGTTCCGTCGGCGAGTATGGTTCCGCGTACGTGGACTGGATCGTCACCGTTTTTATGCTGCTGGCGGGCATTAACTTCGCGCTGCATTACCGGATGCTTCTCGGCAGGGTGCAACTGACCCTCAAGGACACGGAGTTCAAGGTGTATGCCGCCATCGTGGCCGTGGCCACCACGATCGTAACGGCAGCCGTGTGGCGTCCGTTTTCCGGCGCGGCTTCCGAAGCCCTGCAGTACGAAGGCTTTTTCGAGGCATTGCGGTACGGTGCCTTTCAGGTGGCGGCGATCGTAACGACGACGGGTTTCGGGACGGCCGACTACGAAGTCTGGCCGGCGGCGGCCATGACGCTGGTCTTTATCCTCTTTTTTGTCGGGGGAATGGCCGGTTCGACAGGTGGCGGCGTCAAGATCATCCGGCACGTGGTGCTCTTCAAGGCGTCGATACGTGAGTTGCGGAGGCTGATGCATCCGCAGGCACTCATTCCCATTCGCATCAACGACAAATCCATTCCGAACACGTCCGTGCTCAACATCGTGGCATTCATGGTGGTGTATGCCGCCACGCTTGTGTTCGGTTCGATCATGCTGTCATTGATGGGGATCGATGTCATGAGTGCGCTGTCCGCCACCATGTCGGCCGTCGGTAACATCGGCCCTGCTTTCGGCGCGTTCGGTCCGACGGAGAACTATGCCGCCGTTCCGGTTGCCGGTAAATGGCTGCTCGCGATCCTGATGATGATGGGACGCCTCGAGCTCTTCACGGTATTCGTGTTGTTCCACCCCGATTTCTGGCGACGCTAGTGACGGAGTACCCTGGGAGGCTGTCGGACGTTCGGAATAAGTTACTTATTTACAATAATTATATCACGACGCTACTCGCACTTGAGTTCAATAAAAACAAGGGCGGCTATTTTTCAAGTCCGACAGACTCCTAGGACCGAAGGCGAAGCCGCGTCTCCGCAGGTACGGATGCCGGATTGCGGATGAAACCGGGAAGCTCCTTTGAGAGGAGGGCGGCCATCAGAAGTCCCTTTGTGCCGAGTCCGGTGAAAATCCAGATTTTGTCGGAGCCCTGAATGCGGTCGAGCATGGGGAGTCGGGAGACGGGAACGGTGACGCGTGCTCCGGCGCCGGACCAGACGACTGGTTCCGACGGCAACGCGGGGACGACCTTTCGCGCCTTGTCCAGAATGATCTCCCGGCCTTCATCGGTGGGACGCAAATGCTCAAATGCGTGCTCGTAGGTGCTTCCGATCGCGAGCGACGTGGACAGCGGAATGATGTGGGCCGTACCCGACATGCACGGGAGGGCGGCACTCAATTCCGGGGAGACTTCAAGGCGGAGGGCCTGTCCTTTAACATCGTGAAGATCCAGTTGTCGGAGCGCATCGAAGGCGCGGGTACCGTACCCGGTGGCGAGTACCAGGTGCTTTCCGCAAATCTCGTCGCCCATTGCCGTCCGGACCACGACCCGGTCGTTTTCCTCATGCCACGCAGTCAGGCGGGCTCCGTTCTTCAGTGTCAGTGCGCGGTTGTTGACTCCATGGCGGGTGATTGCCTCAAGCAGGTCCGGGATATCGGTCCAGCCCCCCCGTTTAATGAAGAGTCCTCCGAAAGGCATCGCCACACGCGGAAAGCGTTCCCTGCAGGTCTGAGGCGGGAAAAAGGCCACCTCGTCCCGGTGATGCTCGGTCGCTTCCTGAAAAAAACCCGCCTGCTTTTCGGATGCGGCGGGTCGCCAGACCCCCGTGCGGTGGAAAAAAGAGGTGGTTTCGCTCTCTTCGAGGAGCCGGTCGAGGCCGTCCATGGCTTCTTCGAATCTCCAGATGGTCCGCGCCTTGCGTCCCATAAACGGATTGATCAGGCCCACCGCTGCGCCGGACGCCTCGGCGGCCAGGTGCCCCTTTTCCAATAAGACGGTTGGTCCGACGCCGGAAAGATGGTAGGCGGAAAACGCGCCGGCAAGACCGCCGCCTGCGACAATGAATTCGACATCGAGGGCCATGAAACGTACCGGGTATCTTTAAACGGTTTGGACTCAGGTCAAGAAACGATGACCGGAGCTTCGATAAGATGCTTCATGTGTTTTTCTAACTAGTTGCCTATTATCCGGGTGGACCCGGAATACGCTTCGTATTGGATGGGGCCCCACGAACAGGGCATCATGCGGCGTTTTTATCACGATGATGGTATGGTGCGGCACATCCCGGCGTCTCTATTCATACGAAACATCAAAACATCCGACGAACCATATGCGTCCATTGCCACGACTCATTGTCATTTCAGACGGCGTCTCGGACCCGGAAGTGGAAAGGGAGACGATCGGCTTGCTTGAATCCGGTCGAAGATTCTGGTTGCATATTCGGGACCTGTGGGCGTCCGGTAAACCATTCGAACAGGCGGTAGGCCGCATTGTGGAGCATCTCGAGCATCTTGAAGAAGGGAAGCCGGCGTCGGTCAATTCACGACTGGAGACCGCGGTCCGGTTTGGTATAGGCTACCATGCTTCCGGCCGGGGACCGTGGATTCCGGCGGCGAGGGAACAGCTCGGTACCGGTGTTCCGATTGGAGCGTCCGTTCATTCCGCGGAGGAGGCGAGGATTGCAGAGCATGCAAAAGCAAATTATGTGGTATTTACGCCGGTTTTCCCGACGCGCGGACGGAAAGGACATCCCGGTCTGGGTACGGAGATGCTCCAGGAGGTGACACGTTCGGTTTCCATTCCGGTGTTTGCCCTCGGTGGAATCGTTCCGGAACGGGTTCAAGCCTGCATGGAAGCGGGCGCCTACGGTGTCGGTGCACTGTCGGGTATATTCGACTCGGAAGATGCTGCATCTGCGGTCGACCGGTTCAACAGGGCGATAGAAGCTGTCTGATCGTTGACCGTAGAATCGATCGGCATGTCCGGGGGGCGGTGCATTTCGGTTCGCTCCTCCGGTTGTTGCGTATCGATTCCGGCACAAAGTCTCCCCGATTCCGTATATTTCTATTCTCGGCGCCAGTAGCTCAGCTGGATAGAGCGTCTGACTAC
>CAZIIP010000410.1:0-3245 GCA_964539455.1 uncultured Rhodothermales bacterium | reverse complement strand
ACTGATTCTCGAGCCTTCCGATAATCCTCCGCCGGCGAATGTGGACGGCAGTCTGGATTGGACGAAAGTCACGGCCGTCACCATCCTCGAAATCGTCGACTATCACTAATACTAGAAATCGGGCAACAATGGCAGCGACTGAAGGATTCTTTCCCGACTATGCCTCTCCCCCCGGCGAATCTCTCGAGGATGTCCTTGAAGAACGAGGGATGTCTCAGGCCGAACTGTCCGAAAGAACAGGACTCGCCCGCAAGACGGTCAACGAGATCATCAAGGGTAAGGCTCCGATCACTGCGGACAGCGCTCTTCACCTGGAGAGGGTGCTGGGATTACCCGCACATTTCTGGAATCGGCGCGAACGTATCTACCGCGAGCACCTGGCCAGGCTGCAGGAAAGAGATCGGATGAAAGAATGGACCGATTGGCTTGCATCGATTCCATGCCGCGAAATGCAGAAGCGGGGCTGGATTGAGAAGAAGCAAAACGATGTCGATCAGCTTCAGGCGGTGCTTCGGTTCTTTGGTGTCGCCTCACCACGGGAATGGCAAAATATCTGGATGGAGCCCGCGAACGTCGTGTTCAGGAGGTCTCTCAAGTTCGAAAGTGAACCCGGCCATCTGGCGGCATGGCTTCGATACGGAGAGATGCGGGCTCTCTCTTCGGACTGCGACAGCTTCGATGAGAGGAGATTCCGGGCGTCACTTCAGGACGCAAGAGGTCTGACTCGGGAATTGCCCGAGGCATTCATGCCGGTATTGAAAGAGAAATGCGCTGCCGCGGGTGTCGTCGTGGCTCTGGTACCACAGTTACCCAAGGCCAGGGTTTCAGGTGTAACGAGATGGCTCCGAAAGGATCTGGCACTGATCCAACTGAGCCTTAGGTACAAAACGAACGATCACTTCTGGTTCACTTTCTTCCATGAGGCAGCACACATACTTCTCCACGGGAAAAGGGACATCTTCATGGAAGGAGGCGAAGACGACTCGCAGAATGACAAAGAGGAGGAAGCCAACAGGTGGGCCGCCGACTTTCTCGTTCCTCGAAATCGTTATGACCGGTTCGTCAAAGCCGGCAGTTTCACCAGAGAAACCGTTGTCGCGTTAGCCGACGAACTCGGAATAGCGCCGGGCATTTTAGTCGGAAGACTTCAGCTTGACGGTCACCTGCCGTACAATCGAATGAATCAGTTGAAGAAGCGGTTCACGTGGGTAGCTATGGATTCGGCATGATTGGGACCGGAAAGACGAAATGACCTCCCCGGCCGGCCGCTACACGTGGAAGGTCAGGGCCTGGTTCAGAAGGGGGCGTTTCCTCAGACGAAATGCAGCACGAAAAGGCCCGTCGTCGGTATACTCCAATTCGGCAAAGCCGGCAAGGCGGACGAAGTCGTGCAGGGCCATATTTTGATATGCCCATCTGACCTTGTCCTCCGGCCGCTCGTAAAACGAGGGAGGTGTATCCTCCACCACGCGCGGGAATGCCCTCAGAAAGGCTTCTTCGTAGAAGCCGGAGGGGCGCCAGACCGATCCGTAGCGGTCGAGCAAATAGAGGGTAAAAAGAAACGATCCCTGGATAAGGGGATGCTCCTCTCTCTGGAAGAGGTAATTCCAGTTAAAGCGCATCGTCAGGGCGTGAAGCAGGCGCGGGTAAATGCCACCAAGCCCGGTACGTTTCAGGATACGCCGGCAATCCCGGCCGAGGATGAGTTTTCCCGCATAGGTCCGAATGCAGCCGGCCAATTGGGCAACGATCCGTGTGGCATGAAGGAGCGGCACATCGCGCTCCGAGCGAAGTACGAACCTTTCGGGAAGATCGAGGATGGAGGTGACATCCGGAAGCTCGAGGATCCGTCTCACAACCTTGAGGGTCAAGGCGCCCGTTGCAGTGGGCTTGAGCCCCTTGTCTCTCAACGTGTCGGCCATTGCGCCGAACATCGTCAGCATGGGCGCAGTCGCAGATGCCGGGATCTCCTCGGCAAAACTCACAAGCTCAGGCGAGTCGAATGGCTGGGTCAGGACCCGATGCATTTGCTCTGCGGACAAACCGTGGAAATCATCGACGGGTGCCCGATTCCGTTGCCGCATCAAACGGTCCGTGGCGGCTTGCAGGGCTTCCAGGGACTCAAAGGATCCCTGTTCCAATTGCGAGCGCAACTCGTCAAGAACGTCCCTGGCCGGATTTCCCGGCTCCGGGTCGGCATCCCTTCCCATGCAGCAGTGCTTGTACTTTTTCCCGCTTCCGCAGGGACATGGATCGTTTCTGCCGGCTGAAGGGACTTGCATAGCGAAATATGGCTTGAGTGAGCCGTGTCGGTTATCGATGGCATCAAGTAGACACCCATAATACGCAGACGCAGCAATCCGGGTGCCAGGGTCCGGCAGTATTCTCCGCCTGCAGTAATTGATTCGTCGCTGCTTGAAGCTCTGCGTCCACTCCCGCAATGCACAGACGGCATCCGAGCCTTACATGGATCCCGAATCAAGCCCGGGATGACGGCCGTAGTGGTGAAGCCGGCCCGCTCGGGCCCATCCAAACCGTGGAATCGGCGGCCGGAATCAGGTGGAACGAGTGGCCGGATTCAGAACGGAATTGCCGGCCGGAATCAGAGCGGAATGGGTGGCCGGGAACACCGGAATATGCACAATAGCTTCATAAATGCCACTCACCTATCAAGTCTGACGCGCCAAGCTGCTCCAGATTAACAAGATCGTATCCATACTTGCCAACCGAAGCGGAGAAGTCAGTGATTAGCGATCGGTAGTAGTGACGCCTGAACACCCCGTTGCATCTTTTTCTCCATTGTGCGTAGTAGCGCCGGCTAATAACCGGTTTTGTTTCGATGCTTGGAGCCCGAGTAGGTAGATCCACGAATTTTTGGACCCGTCGCAATACGTCGGCAGAGTCTGAAATGAGGTTCTCGTATCGAATGACCAAACCGTGGTTCAAAAAGGCTGCATCCGACATTAGCCGAGCATGACAGGCAAGCCAGTGACGAAACCTGTACCGCATGTTTCGGTGTGTCCACTTTTCAGTTGCCAGTGAAACGGCTACTGGATGACGTATTATGAATACAAATCTGGCGTTTGGAAAGAGTGCCTGAAGAAAACGTGAGCGGACAATGTTTCCGGGAGATTTCTCTACAAGCACCTTGGCACCGGCATCCCAATACCGCTCCCAATCCCTTAGAAGCCGTTCAGCACTATCCTTCGTCGCCAATTCGTGGTTTTCATCCATGTATGACCTTT
>CAZIIP010000409.1:0-3251 GCA_964539455.1 uncultured Rhodothermales bacterium | reverse complement strand
GGGAAGCGATTTTTCGTACGGCGACGCGAGTGAACAGCCCAGCATGACCGAGGACTACGAGGCGGAACTGGAAGCCGAAGAGGAACTGGACGGCCGCCCGACCTACAAGCTGTATCTGACCGCAAAAAGAGACGACCTTGCGTACCCCATGCGACGCATCTGGGTGGACAGCGAGCGTTTCGTCCCACTGAAAGAGGAGCGTTTCGCAAGAAGCGGCAAATTGCTGAAAACTTCTACCCTGGCAGACGTTCGTCGTGTGGACGACAGATGGTATCCCTTCTCCGTCACGCTCGATAACGCCCTTCAGGCGGATACGCAAACGACCCTGCTGTTTGAAGAACTGGAATTCAATGTCGAAATCCCCGATCGGTACTTCACTTTGCGCTATCTGGAAAGCGGCACCTAGGAGGCTGTCGGACTTTTGGCGTAAGATTTTTATTCACAATAAATCCGTCACGACGCCGATCGCACGTAAGTTCAATAATAACAAAGGGGCTATTTTTCAAGTCCGACAAGCTCCCAGCGCCTTTTTTCTGTTAGCGGTCGTTTTGCTCCTGCCGGCAATCGGCCGGGCGCAATCGCTCGATCTGTCCGGCTACCTCGAACATCAGTATACCCTTACCCGGCAGAAAGACGAATGGGTTCACCTCGACCACGACCGGTTGCGTCTCGACCTCAACGCGACGGCAGGAAAGCGGACGCGTGCCTCTGCCGGGATTATCTGGCAACTCTACAGAGGCGACACCACCATTAATCTCGCCCGACAGCTTCCCCCCGCCATTGCCGAGCGTACCGGAAACCTGACGACAACACTTTCCAACCGGTCCTTCCTGAACCATGCCTATGTAAGCTTCCGTCCCGGCCCGGTCGAAGTGGTCGTCGGCAAGCAATACATGACCTGGGGCGCCGCCTGGGTGTTCAATCCGACCGAGCTATTCCGTCCGAAGAACGTATTCGAACCCTCGTACGACCGGGAGGGCGTCGGTGCCCTGGTGGTCAAGATCCCGCTCGGCCCGCTCAGCGACCTGCTTGTGGGACTGGTCCCCAATGGCAGCTTGTCCGAGAGCGGGAAAGTAGCGCGCGTACGAATACCGATCGGATCCTGGGACGCATCTGCCGTCGCAGCCTATCTGACCGAGAATTCGGTGCCATTCAACGTCGCAGGAAGTGACGGCAACGCCGGGAGAATCACCGTCGGGGGAGATCTGACGGGCGAAATCGGCAATTTCGGCATCTGGGTCGAGGGCACCTTTTCCGACAGGGCCGAGGAACAGTGGATCGAGGCAACCCTGGGCGGCAACCACTCGCTGGCTGACGGCACCCTGTTCCTGGTTGAGGTGCTGTACAACGGACGCGGCGCCTGGAATGCGCCTTATGAAGCGGGTGCGTGGATAGGACGGCTGACAGGCGACACCCGAACACTCGGCAGGCTGACGAGCTACGCGATGGTTTCCCGGCAGGTCGGTCAGCTATGGAATTTGGCGGGCTCGCTGATCGCGAATCCGGGGGACGGTTCCGCGGTTTTCGTCCCCTCCATCTCATACGATTTTGCGGAAAATGTGGAGTTGACCTTCATCGGACTCGCCCACCTCGGTGAAGTCAACGATGAATACGGCCGGGACCAGTACGGCGGATATGTACGAGGCCGCGTCTACTTCTAGGCAGCGGTCGGACTTTCGGCGTGAGTGCGTTATTTACAACAAATCTGTCACGACACGGATCGCACATAAATGCAATATAAACAGCGAACCCATTTTTCAAGTCCGACAAACTTCGAAGGCCTGTTCACACCAGATGGTTGGCCGCTGTAGCATCTGACATTTCGTGTGTTATGGAATTGTTTCCATCGCTGACGAGACGGGCGCTGTAGGGTATATTCATAGTTTAATTGTCAACGCCGAAAAAAAGCCGGGTATGCAGGCACCCGGCTATCCTTGCAACCGAAAAATGGTAGCGATGAGCGTGCCGGAGCTTGATCGGATCCCTTCAGCCTTATTGATTTATGTCATATTACCTCGTTGCAGTCACAGTCCTCTTCGCGCTTGCGATCGGTGACCTGATCGTCGGGGTATCCAACGACGCGGTCAACTTTCTCAACTCGGCCATAGGATCCAAAGTCGCCAGGCGCCGCACGATTATGATCGTGGCGAGTCTGGGTGTGCTCGTGGGGGCCACCTTCTCCAGCGGCATGATAGAGATCGCCCGCAAGGGGATCTTCAACCCGCAGTTCTTCCAGTTTTCGGAGATCATGGTCATTTTTCTGGCGGTCATGATCACCGATATCATCCTGCTGGACTTCTTCAACACGTTCGGACTGCCCACCTCCACGACCGTTTCCATCGTTTTCGAGTTGCTGGGCGCCACCGTTGCCGTATCTCTGCTCAAAATGGCGGCCGCCGGTGAGTCTCTGGGGGCGCTGGCCACCTACGTCAACACCAGCAGCGCCCTGGCGATCGTCATGGGGATTTTTCTGTCGGTCGCGGTCGCATTTCTGGTGGGCATGCTGGTGCAGGCGCTGTCCCGCCTGCTCTTCAGTTTCGAGTATGAGCAACGCGCGAAGTACGTAGGCACCGTTTGGAGCGGTCTGGCCCTCACGGCCATGTCCTATTTCCTGCTGATCAAAGGGCTCAAGGGCGCGTCGTTCGTCACCGACGATTTCGTCACCTGGATCGGCAACAATACCGCACTGCTTCTCGTCGGAATGGCGGTGTTCTGGACCCTGTTTGCACAGGTGCTCCTGTGGGCGAAACTGAATGTTTTCCGTTTTGTCGTGCTCGTCGGCACGTTTGCGCTCGCCATGGCGTTTGCAGGCAACGATCTGGTCAACTTCATCGGTGTTCCCATCGCGGGCTTTGAATCGTATCTGGACTGGTCCGGCAGTGGCGCCGCACCGGGTGAGCACGCCATGACCGCCTTGGCGGAGCCGGTGAAGACGAAGACGTGGATGCTCCTGATTGCGGGACTCATCATGGTCGCCACGCTCTGGCGATCCAAGAAGGCGCGCAGTGTCACCGATACCGAGGTTAACCTGGGCCGGCAGACCGAGGGAATGGAGCGGTTTCAGCCCAACGAGGCCGCGCGGACAACCATTCGGTTCGGTTTGTGGATCGGGCGAGCCGTGTCGGATCTCATGCCTGACCGCATCAAAAAGTCGGCCGGCGCAAGCTTTCGGGATCCCAACGTGGACAAACCGATCGATCCTGAGAAGCCGGCATTCGACCTGATTCGTGCCACCGTCAACCTCGCTATGG
>CAZIIP010000408.1:0-3258 GCA_964539455.1 uncultured Rhodothermales bacterium | reverse complement strand
CTTTCGACAGCCCGATATCGTTGTAGTCGACCTGGCAGCCCGGACGCGTGCGCTTCACGAGCGCGGTCGTCTGCCGATGATAGTCCAGAAAGAGGTCGTTTTTGTGTCTGCGCTGGTCATCGGCATTCTGCGGATCGAGGCCGGCCGCCTGCATCCGGCGCAGGCACTCCGGACAATAACAGGCCGGAGCGATGGGCTCCGCCATATCGAACCACGCACCATCCAACGCATAATTAGACACCAGTTCGGTGGTATGCGCAGCCAGGAGTTGACGATAAGGCGGGTGCGCCAGACAAAGGGCCGTCCAGCCGGGCGTCTCATCCGGCCCCGGGAGATAGTTGCTACCGTCTTCCTTGATCACCAGCCACTCCGGATGGGTCGCTGCAAGATGGTGATCCCACGTCGTGCAGTAGTAGGCATACACGGCAATGTCCCGCGCCCTGCAGGCCTCGACCTGTCCGCCGAGCAAATCGAACGACAAACCGGGATGCACGGGACCGTATTCGCTCGGATAATAAAAATATCCGTGCATGTCTTTGGCAAAAACCACAACCGCATCGACGTGCGCCTCATCGAGTGCGTCGCCGAACCGGTCGGCGTCGAACTTCTCGCCGATGACCGGCACGTGCTGGGAGTTGTGGAAGTCGAGATGGATTTTTCGCCACGGACGCCGGGGCATCGAATGAAAGCGCTCGTCAATCCATATCCGCCTGCCCGTCTCTTGAACGGCCGGCGCAGAGCGGAAGCCGAAAAACGCCTTGGCCGCCGGGGCTGCTCCGATGGTCAACAGGAAGTGCCTACGCCGCATGTCTTTGCCGGTTTGAGTGGGAAGTCTTCGTATCCGGAACAATATCGGTCTGCGAACGGAGACAAACTTTGCCGCCGGCCGATGTGTGTCCATTGCCGCAAGAATCCCGACCGTAACAATAGCAAACGAATTGTCACACACCCGTCAGATGCCGCGCGGTTCATTTTCCCATGCGACAAGCGCGACATTATGCATCATAATCGTGCACGATGTCTGTCGTGCAGTTTTGTAAGGACGGTACAACCGGCTCGTTGTATGTCCGAGAAGGGACTTCAACCTTACGCCATGCTACCACGCTCGATGGCAAGTAGCGATTACTAACTGGGCTCAACGCCGCCGTTGGGCGCCGGAGGTACATCCGGATCGTGTAAAACCGACAAATAGATGATCGATTGCAGTGGTAAAAATGTACTTGTAACCGGTGCCACCTCCGGTATCGGCGAAGAAACCGCCCTGTATTTTGCCAAGTCGGGTGCCAATGTGGCAATCAATTACCCGTCGCCCGATCATGGTCCTGCGGACACGATGGAACAGATCGAGAAGCTTTGCGAAAGCATCCAGGCGTGCGGCGGAAAGGAATTGCCGGTTCAGGCGAACGTTTCGATCGAAGCCGAAGTCGACCGCATGTTCGATCGAATCATAGGTGAATGGGGCGGTGTGGACATACTGATCAACAATGCCGGTATCCAGATCGAAGGTGAATCTCACGAGATTTCTATAGATGCCTTCGACAAGGTAATCGGCGTTAACCTGCGCGGTGCGTACCTCTGTGCACGGGCCGCGATCAGACACTTTCTCCATGAGAAAAAACCGGGAAATATAGTCAACATTTCCAGCGTTCATGAAGAGATTCCGAAGCCGGGATACATCGGCTATTCCGCCAGCAAAGGTGGAATGCGAAATCTAACGCGATCGCTGGCATTGGAGTATGCCGACCGGAAGATTCGCGTCAATTCGGTGGCACCTGGTGCGATCGTCACGCCCATCAATCGGAGTTGGATCGAGGATTCGGAAAAGAAGGCGGCCATCGAAAGCCGCATCCCGATGCAGCGTGTTGGAGATGCAGATGAGATTGCAGCCGCCGTGGGCTTCCTGGTTTCCGGCGACGCCGCGTACATCACCGGACAAACCCTCTATGTAGACGGGGGGCTGACCCTTTACCCCGGATTCAAGGAGAACTGGACCTCTTGAGGCCGCATTGCCGATCACCGTCATTTCATTCCGAGTCAATTATGTCGAAGCGTGAGGAATTGTTGTCCGATGCGCGGCAGGTGTTGGATGCATCTGTCGTTTACTATCAAGACCGACCGGTTGGTAGCGTTGCCGCACGTGATCCCGGAGAAGACCAGATCAACTACGACCAGGTATTCGTGCGTGATTTTGCGGTGGCGGGTTTGGCCTTTTTGCTAGAGGGCAAATCAGAAATCGTCCGCAATTTTCTTGAGGTTGTCCTGCGGCTTCAAAACCAGAAGAGTGTCACATCTTGTTTCAAGCCGGCGGCCGGCGCTATGCCGGTCAGCTTCAAGGTAGCTCGGGAAAGCGGCGAAGAGCAGCTCGTAGCAGATTATGGCGAAAAAGCCATTGCGCGGGTCGCCCCGGTGGATTCGGTCTTTTGGTGGCTGGTGCTGCTTCGCGCCTACTACAAAGCGACCGGAGATTCGGCATTTGTCGCACGGGCGGAGGTGCAAGCCGGTATTCGGGAGATACTCGGTCTTGTATTGCGCCCGCGATTTGATATGTTTCCCACGCTTTTTGTCCCGGACGGATCTTTCATGATCGATCGTCGACTCGGCGTGTACGGTCACCCGCTGGACATCCAGGTATTGTTTTTTGCCGGTCTCCGATGTGCACGGGATTTGCTTCTCGACACACCGGAGAACCGATCAAGTCGGGAAGATGTGGCCGAAAGGTTGGGCCATCTGAAACAGTTCGTCGGGCGACACTACTGGTTGGATATCGCCCGCCTGAATGACATCTACCGGTTCGACGTGGAAGGATATGGGATACACACAAAGAACCCCTTCAACATTTATTCTACCGCTATCCCGGAGTGGCTCCAGGACTGGCTCCCGAACGATACCGGCTATTTCATCGGGAATCTCGGTCCCGGCCGAATGGATTTTCGGTTCTTCACGTTTGGTAACCTGATGTCCGGGCTTGTGAGCCTGGCAAGCCCGGCGCAATCGACCGCGATCCTTTCCACGATAGAAACGCATTGGCATGCCTTGGTGGGATGGATGCCCATAAAGGTGTGCTATCCGGCGCTTGAAGGCAGGGACTGGGAGATTTTGACCGGCGGAGATCATAAAAACAGTCCATGGTCCTATCAGAACGGCGGCGGCTGGCCTTTTCTCCTTTGGTTGTTCGCATCCGCCTGTGTGAACTGTGATCGTCAGGATCTTCTGGAGAAGGCTCTTGAACTTCTGGACACTGACAGGGGGGTCCGTCAG
>CAZIIP010000407.1:0-3274 GCA_964539455.1 uncultured Rhodothermales bacterium | reverse complement strand
GCCATGACCACGTAGAGGCTGTCGTCGATGAACTCCACGATCAGCTTGACGAAGTTGGCGTCGTCTCGGTACACCAGTAGCCCCGCCTGCTCGTACTTCCGAATCGGGTTTTCGAGGCCAACCAGCGCCTCCACACTACCCGTCCCTTCGATCACGGATTTCGTCACGAGCACGTTCCTTGCCGGTTCATTTCCGCCCCAGACGCCGCCGGGCTGTGTCCTCAGCCACAAAACGCCGTCCTTCCATTGCCATTCCGTCGTCTCCTCACGCACCCATTCCCAATCCCTCTCCAAACTCTCTTTGTCTAGTACCGTCGCGACCGCGGTGTCGCTCGCTGCGCCCGTCTGGTTTGGCACGGGTGTCACATTATCACGCAGAGAGAGCACCGAGGCATTGCTGAAGGACGGGGGTAAGGTTGTGGGAGGCATCCTGAACGAGCCGCCGGCCTCGCCCGCCACTGCATGGGGCATCGATGTGCAGAGACAAAGGAGGGTAGCAAGCAGGCCTCTTCCCATAGTTTTCATGGTCTGTGTCTTATCTGAAACAGAGTCTGTACGAATACCCGATCATGCCCCAAAAAACTCCGGTGACGCTTCACGGAGATCGAACCCGGACTCCGTTTCTTCAGAGCTTGGAGGGGACTCAACTGAATCTAACCCATTTTGGTGAACAATCTGTCACTTGTAGAGAGAGAGGTACTCACGCCGGGGACACGACTGTCTCATCCTCCGTAGTTCAAAGCGCAATCTGTATAGTTGGCGCGATCCGGACGTGCACGCCCAGAATTTGCGTGAGGATGTGAGACCAGTTCGGAAACGATTTGCCACTGGACGCAACGGGACGACGAAGCCTATGTTCACACCATGCTTCCGGGCGTTCGAGGCGTGATCGCCTGGTTCGAAAGGTTGCTCGACGAGACCGGTCTGGTCGGACCGGTCTCGTGGTGGCCCTACATGGACTGGGCAAGGAGCTGGCAACGCGTCCGACCGAACCGGGTCGCTGAAGCGTACACATACGGCCGGCTCTCGGCGACCTTGAGTGGGCAGAAGGGGTGTTGCCGCATGAACAAGGGCTCATCGAGGTACAGGTGCATCGAACCGCTGCCGACGGGATCCGAGCCAACAATATCCTGCCGCAAGGACTATCCGGCACGTTTAAAGCGAGGCTCGCCAGGTGATTCTCCAAGGCGGTCCACAGGAGATCATGTACTGATGGGTGTTCCGGCTGGCTTGGTATCCGTTGGTTGTTTCCGGGATACAGATGTTATCCCGAGCCCTCAGCCCGCGTTCTGCCGTAAACTCTCCGGATATCGGCGGCCGGATGCCGGTACCAGGGTATTGGCGTACACCGGTAGTCGGATACGCAATCCGATTCCATCACCTGATCCCCAGTTCCTTCTGAATCTCTTCGAGCGGCACACCTTTTGTCTCGGGCATGACGGTCAACACCCAGATGAGCAGCCCCACCATACAAAGGGCGTAAAACGCAAAGATGGAGGCACCCGACACCTCGGCGATCATCGGAAACGTAAGCGAGATGAGCGCCGCCATGATCCAGTGTACGAAGCTGCCGAGCGCCTGCCCTCGGGCCCGCACCGCATTCGGAAATACCTCTCCGATGAAGACCCAGATCACCGCACCCATGCCAAACGCGTGAGACGCGATAAAGACGATCAGGCTGACGAGGACGACCGGACCACCGGTGTCCGTATAAAAAGCGATCGCCGTGGCACTGAGGCTCAAGATGTAACCGATCGATCCCACCACCATCAGCTTCTTTCTGCCGAAGTGATCAATCACGGTCAGTGCCGCGATGGTCACGATCAGATTCGTGCCTCCTATGATGACCGATTGAAGCAGAGCCGAGGTCCCCGATGCGCCCGCCATCTCGAAGATGCGCCGTGTGTAGTAGATCAACGCATTGATACCGGAAAGCTGGCTGAACGCGGCCAAGGCCACTGCCAGCATAATCGGCTTCATGTACTTTCTGGTGAAGAACGGCTCCTTCAGATTCCGGCGTGTGTCCGCCAGCGAATGCTCGATGGCCTGAAGCTCCTGGTCGATACTGCCGGAATCCGTGCCCACCGCTGCCAGGACGGAGCGGGCTTCGTCTCGTCGATCCTTCGCCACCAGCCAGCGCGGACTGCGCGGATTGGTGAAGAGCAGGAGTGTGAACGCCAGCGCAGGAAATGCCTCCACGCCAAACATCCACCGCCACTGCAGGGCACCTAGATCCAGTCCGGCTATGATGAAATTCGAGAGGTAGGCCAGCAGAATGCCGAGCACGATGTTGAGCTGCACAATGGCAACCAGGCGTCCGCGGTACCCGGCCGGCGAAATCTCAGCGACGTACATCGGTGCGAGTACCGAAGCGCCACCGACCCCCAGACCTCCGATCAGACGAAAGAGGATGAACGAGGTGGGATTCCAGGCAATCGCGCTGCCGAGGGCGGAGATGAAATACAGTCCCCCCATCCAGAACAGGACGGCCCGACGGCCATACCGGTCGGCCGGTTTGGCAAAGATGACCGAGCCGATGATCGTTCCGATGAGCGCACTGGCCACCAGGAAACCGTGCCAGAATGCGTTATTGCCGAAGAGTTGACTCAGCCGGCCATATTGCGGGTCGTACAATTCTCTGAGCATTCCTTCCGCACCGGAGATGACGGCCGTGTCAAACCCGAACAGGAGTCCGCCGAGGGCCGCGACGATGGACGCGAGCAGCAGTTTCTTTGTCATTCTTGCTTTTCGTCGGTTACGCTACACAATGCATCGTGGCTGGCAAAGATAGCCCACAATGCGCTTGACGGAACACCAGTCTTCTCTGATAAAGCCCTTTTAATATCTATGTGGGTTTTTGAAGAGGGGGCTTTTCACGGGGGATACTCCAACACTGAATTGCCGCCTTCACAATCTGCAACTGCCTGCAGGCTGCATACCGGGCCAGACGTCCCATCGCAAGAAGCCCGGAGGCCTCATGTCGCGCGGGATTTTCGCGAAGTGCGTCGCCCCAACTAAAGCAAAGGAAAACAAACCGAGAGGAGGCGACAATGGGAGCCGGCCCCGGAACCCGATCCTGACTCTTTTCGGAACTCGGATCCCCTGAATACGAAACATCCGCCCTACCACCTCGGATCAAAATCCGGTAGCGTCCACTCGTGATATTCGATATCGGGTACCTCTTTGAGCCTATTTTCAAGCGCAAGCCACCTGGGGGTATCTGCCGGCAAGCCCTTCTCGCCCGATCCGTCGGGTCGCACGAAAAACGTTTCGGT
>CAZIIP010000406.1:0-3285 GCA_964539455.1 uncultured Rhodothermales bacterium | reverse complement strand
ATGATCGATGTCGGTGAACAGGGAATCGGTTTACAGTTGCTTCAGCCGCTGTACGCGTTCCCGGGTTGCGGATTCCGTCGTGTCGAGTGTTGCCCGCGTACGCAGCATATGCCGAACCCTGGACTCACCGCCCAGCGCGTCGAGCAGCCGTTGCTCCTCCTGTGCGAGTGATGCCAGCGCTTCTTCCGCCGATTCCCCGACTGCGATTCCCTCCGGCTCCATATCGGTTCCGAGCGGCGGCACGCCGCCGTTCGAGAGAATAATTTCACTCAGCTTGCCCAAGTCGTTTCGGACTTCGTGTGCGAGGGCTTCGACTGCGGAAGCTTGTTCTTCATCTTGCACCACGTCCTGCGCTGCGTGGTAGGTATACATCACGACGTTGTATTGCTTCAGCAAATCGGACAGCCGGTCTACGGTTTCGGGTCGGGTAATGGATTTACCCGCTCCCCCTTTGTTGAGTAGTGCTTTAAGCATGGCGAGTCGCCGGATTGTTTTGGTGAACAGGCATGACGGCAGAGGGCTACAACAGGCCCTCGGAGGCAAGGAGCATAGCCTCCTTTAAAGCGCCTGCTTTGTTGACGGTTTCATCAAATTCTCGGGCGGGATCGGAGTCTGCGACAATGCCTGCACCCGCTTGCATATATACCTGATCGTCCACCACTACCATCGTCCGGATAGCGATGCAGGTATCCATATTTCCGGAGAAATCGGCATATCCGACGGCACCCGCATACACCCCGCGTTTTGTCGGTTCCAGTTCATCGACAATCTCCATCGCCCTCACCTTGGGCGCGCCACTCACGGTGCCCGCGGGATAGCATGCGGAAAGCACGTCCATCGGTCCGGCCGTATCGTTTATGCGGCCCGAAACCGAGGAGACGATGTGCATGACATGCGAGTAGCGTTCGATGTAGGAAAACCGGTCCACTTTTACCGAATCGTAGGCGCATACCCTGCCGAGATCGTTTCTCCCCAGATCCACGAGCATGATGTGCTCGGCATTTTCTTTCGGATCGGCAAGTAATTCCTGCTCGAGTTTTTCGTCTTCCTCGGCGGTAGCGCCACGCGGTCGCGTACCGGCAATCGGGAGCAGTTCGGCGCGGTGGTCGCGGACGCGCACGAGTACCTCGGGGGACGAACCGACCAGCGAGAGTTCGTCGAATTCCAGGAAATAGAGATAGGGCGACGGATTGATCTGTCGCAGCGCCCGGTATAGGTTGAAGCAGTCGCCTTCGATCGGCATCATAAAACGTTGCGACAACACGACCTGAAAGATGTCGCCTTCGTAGATGTACTCTTTAGCCCGGACGACCGCTTCCTCGAAGGTCTGTCTGGAAACGTTCGAGTGAAGATCGAAGCCTCTCAGCCGGATGGATGCCGGGCGTTCATAGGCGCCCTGATGAAGCCGCGCTTCGAGCGCATCGAGGTGTTTCATCGCCGTCCGGTACGCATCCTCCAGGTCCGTTTCTGCATCCAGGAACGTGTTGAAAATCAGTACCTGTTGATGCTTGACGTGGTCGAAGGCCACGATTCTGTCGTAGAAGCACCACACGGCATCCGGCAATCCCAGATCATCGTGCGGTTGATCGGGGAGATGCTCGATCAGGCGGACGCCGTCGTAACCGAGGTAGCCGACCGCTCCGCCCGCAAGAGGTGGGACGCCTTCGACGGGTACTTCCACGCAGTCGTCCAGCATCGACTGCAGTACGGTGAATATCGAACCGTCATGCCGCTGAATATCGGCATCGGCGGCCGAACCGCCGGGCCGTTCCTCGACCTCGACGGTGGTACCACGGGCACGTACGATCCTGTACGGGTGGCTCCCGAGAAATGAGTAGCGCGCCAGGCTTTCGCCGCCTTCGACGCTCTCGAGCAGGAAAGGGTGGGCACCCGCCTCCCGAAGAATGAGGAAGGCCGACACCGGAGTGAGCAGATCGGCGCTGAGACGCCTGTAGACGGGCAGTACCACCCTGGGGGCGTCCGCGAGATGTTTTGCCGCCAGCGCCCTGAAGGTCTCGTAAGACAGGTGTAATCCGTTCTTTGAACGTTGCATGAGGTAACAAAAAAACCCGCCGTCTCGGGGAGACGGCGGGAAAACTTGTCAAATTTGCCGGTTGTGCAAATGATCAGTTACGCATAGCGCCCACCGTCTCCGGGAGATCACTCCACCAGAACCAACGGAAACGCACGCTATTATTGCCGTAATGGATCATAGCGCGCAAAGATAGGGGGTGTCACGCAACAACGCAACGGTCACCGCTTATTTGCCGGTTGCCGAGGATGTTCGATTGATTTTTGCACGCCATACGCCAATGGCCTCGAGGATGCGCCTGTATGCCCATATGGCGTCGCCCTTTCGGATCCGGAAGAGAGTGGGCTTGCGTGGTTTGATGCGTCGCCGATACAGGAGGTAGGCGGTCACGGACATGGACGTATATCCAAGCGTCGATGCCCAGGCGGCGCCGGTTGCCTGCATGACGGGAATCAAAAGGGCGGACAAGGTCCCGAGAACGATCGTGCCGACGATGGTCGTGATGCTTGATTTGCCCGGTTCCCCCGATCCGCCGAAGAATTTGGTGAGCACCTTTTGCGTGACGACGACGAGGGTTCCCGGAATCAGAATCAACGCGGGCCATACGGCACCGGCCCGGTCGGGGCCGAAAACAAAGGGTATGAGCCAGGGGAGGGTCGCACCGAGGGCAATTCCGGCGAGTGCGATGGCCAGGAATGCCGTTCGGTGGATCTGCTCGGTGGTGAGCATGCGCTCCATTTTGTCTTTCACCCGGGCGATGCGGTTGAAGAGAACCGGACCGAGCGCATTGGTCGGCATCCACAAGAGCTCGGTTACTTTGGCCGCGACATTGTAGAGGGCATAAACGGCGTCATCGGCAAACGATCCCAGCAGGAAGTGATCGAGTCTGGTATTGGCCCTTGCGGAGATGTCCCCCGACCAGGCCCGAAGTCCGTAGTGGCCGCCCTCTCCAACGAATTGTGTGGAGAAGCGCCATGGGGGACGCCGCAGCACGAGACCGGCCGTGATCAGCAGAATGATGACCTCGCGTGCTACCAGTGCATAGACTGCTCCGGGGAGTGCCCATCGGAAGACAAACACAAAAAGGGCGAGGACCACCGGCGTCACCGTGAAGCGTGCGATGTCGAGCATATTCATGACGGTGAACCAGGAGGCGCCCATGGACATCCGGTAGAGCATGAGATTGATGCCCCGCACCGGGACCATGGTAAGCGCGACCAGTATGCTGAAAAACTTGGTTGCTTTGTCTAACA
>CAZIIP010000405.1:2857-3288 GCA_964539455.1 uncultured Rhodothermales bacterium | reverse complement strand
TTTCACCGCGGGGTTCACACCTACTTTGGTGAGGATCTCGACCGCGCGCGATCGTCCCACGCCAAATATGGCGGTCAAGGCGATGTCCCCTCGCTTGTTCCCAGGTACGTCAACTCCAGATATTCTTGGCATAACCGATTTTCCCCGTGCGTCTGATTTAGCCCTGACGCTGCTTGTTGCGCGGGTTCTTCTTGTTGATGATGTAGATGCGGCCCTTTCGACGAATAATCTTGTCGTCGGAACTCCGCTTCTTCACACTTGATCGTACTTTCATTTTTTTAGCGTATGTGACTGCCGGAAGCAGCCGTTTTCAAGGCCTTGAAGTCTTTCGGCGAGGCCACCGTATTCTTTGGTTCATTGTACCGGCCGATACGGTGCATCAATCACATCCTCGATGTAGCTGAACGTGGTCAAAACGTCCGGTTTTCCTT
>CAZIIP010000405.1:0-2847 GCA_964539455.1 uncultured Rhodothermales bacterium | reverse complement strand
GCCACCATATGCTCATAGTGTGCAGAAACGGACCCATCGGCCGTTACGACGGTCCAGCCGTCTGGCCGCGTACCGACCTCCGGAGAACCTGCATTAACCATGGGCTCGATACATACGGTGAGGCCCTGCTTCAGCTTTTTTCCCCTGCCTTGCTGCCCGTAGTTGGGCACCTGCGGCGGTTCGTGCAGATCCCTGCCGATGCCGTGGCCGATGAGGTCGTATACGACGCCGAAGTCGTCTTCCGCGCAACGCGCGAAAACCGCATGTCCGATGTCGCCGATGCGCTTCCCGGCGACGGCCTGTTGCACACCGCACATCAGTGCTTCGTAGGTGGCCGTGAGCAGTCTGCGGGTTTCATCGTCGATTTCACCAACGGCAAATGTATATGCACTGTCGCCGACGAATTCATCGAGTACAACCCCACAATCAACCGATATCACATCACCCTCTTGCAGTTCGCTATCGTCCGGGATGCCATGTACAACCGTGCTGTTGACCGAGGCACAGATCGAGGCCGGGAAGGTATTGGCCCCAACCTTGTATCCCTTGAAAGCAGGCACGGCACCGTGATCCCGAATGAACGTCTCGGCAACACTGTCAAGCGATCTGGTTGTGACGCCCGGTCTGATGTGCGTTCCCACTTCGGCAAGTGTTTTTGCGACAAGGTCGGCGCAGCATCTTAGGCGTTCAATTTCCTGATTGCTTTTCAGCTGAATCATGGATGCAATCGTGTTAAAGAACAAAAAGGCCTAGCGTCGACGCGAGCGGACCTTGCCACTGCGCATCAAGCCATCATAGTGACGCATGAGCAAATGACTTTCGATTTGCTGCAGCGTGTCAAGTGTCACCCCTACGAGAATCAGCAGGCTCGTGCCGCCAAAGAAGGTGGCAAAACCCGGGCTGATTCCCGCCTGTACGGCAAATGCCGGCAGGATGGCGACGAGACCGACGAACACCGCGCCCGGAAGCGTGATGCGCGTCAGAATGGTGTCGATAAACTCGTTTGTCTGGCGCCCCGGACGAATCCCCGGCACGAAGCCGCCCTGGCGTTTCATCGTATCCGCCATCTCTTTCGGATTCACCGCGATAGCCGTGTAGAAATAGGTAAAGAAGACGCAGAGGATAAAGAACGTTATCGAATAGAAGGGGCCGAATATGTTGCCGAACTGCAGCCCAACCGACTGCCAGAATGCACTATCCGGGAAGAAGGAGGCAAACGTCGACGGAATAAACATGATCGACTGTGCAAAGATGATCGGCATCACCCCGGCCGCGTTCACGCGCAACGGCAGGTACTGCGTGGAGCCTCCGTAGACTTTTCGTCCAACGACACGCTTTGCATACTGTACCGGGATCCTTCTGGTACCCTGTGTGACGAGTACGATACCCGCAGTCACCAGCGACAGGGCGGCGATCTCGACCAGGAAAATGATGAAGTTGCCACTCAGGGTGGCTTCATTCCACAGGGCAACGGGCAATGATGCGATAATCCCGATCATGATGATGAGCGAGATTCCGTTACCGATACCGTTTTCGGTGATGCGCTCACCCAGCCACATCACGAACACCGTACCGGCCGTCAGCACGATGACAGTCGAGACGATAAAGAACATGCGGCCTACGACGATGGCACCTCCGGTGGCCCCATACTGGAGGTTGATACCGTACGCGATTGACTGGAGAGCGGTAATTCCCACGGTCCCGTATCGCGTCAGCTGCGTGATTTTTCGCCGGCCGTCTTCCCCTTCACGCTGCAGCTTTTGGAAATATGGAACGACGGCACCGAGCAACTGGATGATAATGGAAGCCGTGATATACGGCATGATTCCCAGCGCGAAAATGCCCGCGCGGCTGAAAGCGCCGCCGACAAACATGTCGAAGAAGCCGAAAATGGTATTCGAGCTGCTTTGAGCGTTGACGGACGCAAGGACGCTTGCGTCGATCCCGGGAAGGGTGACGAACGTACCGATGCGATAAACGACAAGAATCCCCAGCGTGTAGATTATCCGACGCCGGAGTTCCTCAATCTTGAAGATGTTTCTTAATGTCTCGCTGAAACCAGCCATCTTCCGGGATGCTTCCTGAGCAGTCTACTCAATTAATGATAGAAATCTGTCCGCCGGCCTTCTCGATCTTTTCCTTGGCGGAAGCACTGAAGCCGTGGGCTTCCACCGTCAGGGAGACGTCGATTTCGCCTTTTCCGAGCACCTTGACTCGGTCCTTCTTCTGCACGAGTCCCAATGAGGCCAAAACGGCAGGCGTAACGGGGGTCGAGGTATTGATCTTCCCGTCTGCTGCAAGCTGCGCCAGCCGCGACACGTTCACGGGCTTGTAACGTACCCGGTTCGGATTTGTGAATCCGTATTTGGGGATCCGACGGATCAGGGGCATTTGCCCTCCTTCGAACCACGCAGGAATCGAGGCGCCCGAGCGGCTCCGTTGACCCTTGTGGCCTTTTGTGGACGTCCCGCCGTAGCCGGATCCTTGTCCCCGGCCTATGCGCTTCCGCCTGGTTGTCGCGCCTTTTGCCGGCGTGAGTTTGCTGAGGTCCATTTTTTATACCCTTCTATCGTAGTCTTTTCACTTGGCTTTTTCAGGACTTCTCTACGCGCACGAGGTGCGACACCCGACTGATCATTCCCCTGATCTGGGGCACGTCGTCGTGTTCGACCGTCTGGTGCATCCGCCGAAGGCCGAGGGCCTCCATGGTACGTTTTTGTCGCTTCGGCCGATCGATGACGCTCCGGATCTTTGTGATTTTCAGCTTTGCCATGGGATTCGATTCACCTCGGTTAGCCCTCGAATACGCGTTTGACGTCTACGCCGCGACGTTCCGCGGCACGCCGC
>CAZIIP010000404.1:0-3288 GCA_964539455.1 uncultured Rhodothermales bacterium | reverse complement strand
GGGACGGTTGCCCTGCTGGAAATGGCGGAAGCTTTCATGGAAGCCGTGAATGACGGTTACGGGCCGCGCCGCTCGGTCGTCTTTCTCAATGTCAGCGGTGAGGAGAAGGGTCTGTTGGGCTCGTCATGGTTTACCGACCACGAGCCGTTGGTGCCGCTCGGGCAGGTGGTGGCCAATCTGAACATCGACATGATCGGCCGGTTTGATCCTTCGCATCCAACCGGCAGCGAGAACTATGTGTATATCATCGGATCGAAATTGATCTCCGATGAACTCCATCATATCAACACCAGGGTCAACGAGGTTACCGGAACGGCCCTGGAGTTGGACGAGCGGTTCAATTCGAAAGACGACCCGAATCAGTTCTACCGGCGTTCGGACCACTGGAATTTTGGAAAGAACGACATCCCGTTCATTTTCTTTTTTACCGGCACGCACGAGGACTATCACGGCGTCGATGACGAGGCGGACCGCGTCGAATATGAGAGAATGACGCGGATCACGAGACTCATTTTCGGGACCGCCTGGCAGTTGGCGAATCAGGATGTCCGTCCCGCCGTTTCAGGTACCGGTTTTGATTAATATTGACCCCTCTCGGGACATGATTGAACAAATCAAAGAGTTGTCAGCCTGGGCGGCGCCCATCGTCATACAGATGCGACGCGACCTTCATCGCCGACCGGAACTGGGTTTCGATCTCCCGGAGACCGCTTCGTATGTGGCGGACCGTCTCGCAGAACTGGGGATTCCGTTCAAATCGGGCGTGGCCAAAACGGGGATTGTCGCCACTATTACCGGCGCACGACCCGGTCCGACCGTGGCCCTGCGGGCTGATATGGATGCACTTCCCATTTATGAGAAGTCGGGTGCTCCGTACGCCTCCGAGATCCCGGGCCGCATGCATGCTTGCGGTCATGACGCCCATACCGCCTCCTTACTTGGCACGGCGACCGTGCTCTCGAAGATGCGCGAAGAAATTGCGGGAACCGTAAGGTTGCTGTTTCAGCCCAGCGAAGAAAAGCTGCCGGGCGGCGCACCGTCCATGATCGATGAGGGGTGCCTCGCATCGATGGCCGACACCGCCGCGGTTTCGGCCATCTTCGGACAACACGTTTCACCCGACCTGCCTACCGGGACGATCGGCGTGCGGCCCGGCGTCTATATGGCGTCCGCCGACGAGATCTACGTCACCGTCAAGGGGCAGGGTGGGCATGCGGCGGCACCGCATTTGCTCTCAGCCGATCCGGTCCTCTGTGCCGCTCACATGGTGACCGCGCTTCAGAGCGTTGTGAGCAGAAATGCACCGCCCGGTACACCGTGTGTCATATCGATAGGGCGCGTCATTGCAGACGGAGCAACGAACGTCATTCCAGAGTCCGTTCGACTGGAAGGCACTATCCGTGCCATGGACGAGGAGTGGCGGTTTGCGGCTCACAAGCTGATCGAACGGGTCTGCAAGGAAACCGCCGAGGCCTTCGGGGCCAGGGCGGATGTTACCGTTCGCGCCGGCTATCCTCATTTACGCAACCACGCAGATGAGACGGCCTTTGTTCGATCACAGGCCCTCGCCTATGTAGGTGAAGACCGAGTGGTTGATCTCGACATCTGGTTTGCGGGCGAAGACTTTGCGTACTACCTGCAGAAAGTTCCCGGCACGTTTTATCGCATCGGAACCGGAAATGCGGAGAAGCACACCACGTTCGGGCTCCACCACCCGCGTTTCAATCTGGACGAGGATGCTTTAGAGACCGGTTTGGGTTTCATGGCGTATACCGCCATCCAGCGTGGTCGCTCGGCCTGAACGTTTACGTACCCACCGAATAACCTACATGCGCGTCGTCCCATTTATCCTGTTGCTGGCCGCTTTGGCGCCGGCGATTTCCGGCTGCCGGGGAAGCAGGGTCATCGAAGTGTCTCCACCGAGCACAGGCATTTCGGGGGAACATGCCGGGTCCGGTGCCAGGGGATCGGTAGCCGTTCTACTCGAGACCGGCTCCGGCTCGGACATGCCGGCCGGAATCGTTTCGACGACTTTCCGTGTGACTGAAATCGACTTTCACGAGGCCGGTGGATCGTGGGTGACGCGACTGTCGAATCGCCATGCCGTCTCATCTGCGGAGGCGCGTCGCACCTCCGTGCCCCTTCTGGCCACCGAGCTCGCCGTGATGTCCTTTGATTCGATTTCGGTGGAATTGGACGACGTATTCGTCACGTATAATGAAAATGCGGGTGGTCCGCTCGTACCGGAGGAACAACCGGTGACGTTACCGCTGGATCTGCAGCCAAGTGAAAATGAGGCGTCCGTAGTGGTTCTGCGTTATCATCCGGCTGAGTCGGTACGCCTGGACTCCGCCGAATATGTTTGGCGCTTCCGGCCGGTATTCAGCATCGTCGAGGATTCGCCTCGCTAGCAGGAAGTGGTCACTTTTGGAAGCATCCCTAGACGGCTTCAACGCGTGTAATTTGCGGTATCGCCCGCTTGAGCGTCTGTTCGATGCCCGCACGCAGTGTCATTGCACTCATCGGGCAGGTACCGCAAGCGCCGAGCAACTCCAGTTCCACTACCATGTCCGGCGTGATATCAACCACACGCACCGACCCCCCGTCCGCGTTCAGGTAGGGGCGGATCATGTCCAGTGCCTCGTCCACTTGTCGAAGCAGATCCGGGTCTTTACTGTGATTGATGTCTTCCGTCATCGCCGTTTCTCTGCTCAACGCCCGAACTTTCACCCGACCGGTCCAAGAATGGCCAATCGATCGTTCAGCCGTTCTAATCTATGAACGACAACCGGTTCCGATGGATCCGCCGCTGCAGGCTTCAATGCCTAACGGTGCAAAATCTCCACACGCTGTGTTGGGGGGAGGTTGGCGTTTCGTAATGCCACCTGTTGGGCGACGACCTCCGCCATTTCGTTCAGTGCATTCTTTGCGGGAGACTCGTCTTTGGAAGCAACGATCGGATTGCCCCGGTCTCCGCCTTCCCGCAGCGGCTCCTCGATCGGCACTTCTCCGAGGAACGGAACGTTGAGTTCCTCGGCCAGCCTGCGCGCGCCTCCCTGTCCGAACAGATAATACTTCCGATCAGGCAATTCCGGAGGCGTGAAGTAGGCCATATTCTCCACCATTCCCAAAACGGGCACGTCAACCTGGCGAAACATGGCGACACCTTTGCGTGCGTCGGCAAGCGCGACCTCCTGCGGCGTCGACACAATAACCGCACCGGTAAGCGGGATCGTCTGTACAATGGTCAGCTGGACGTCGCCGGTTCCCGGCGGAAGATCCATTACG
>CAZIIP010000403.1:0-3292 GCA_964539455.1 uncultured Rhodothermales bacterium | reverse complement strand
CCAAAGGCCCGCCGCCGCCGCACCGACGGGATCGCGCATGACGGCCTCGGCCATGTAATCGCTGCCCGGTCCGTGGCAACTTTCACATTGAATGCCCTGCGCGATGTCGAAACCGAATTCGAATCGTCCAAGCGGTTCACCGGCACCCGTCGTATGGCATTTCAGGCAGGCCTCTGCCTCCTGAGGATTTCCGGAGATGCCCTCATCGCGGGCAATCTCGAACGCCCTTTCCGTTCCCAGTACGGCATACGCCTGCGCGTGCGGTGTAGAACGCCATTTACCGTAGATGCGGTCACCGGAGGCCACACCATGGCACTCCTGACATACCAAGGCTCCGACATATCGTGGTCCGCCTAATAGCGTCACAGGCTCTGGTTCTTCGTCCGGAGGCAGCGGCCCACCTTTCCCTTCATGCGAGATCGCCGGCAGAGCTTCCTCATACACAAACGGTTTCACGTCGAGCACGGCAACGTGCGATCCCTTCTCCTTGTGGCAAACCATACAATCTTCCTCATCGGGAAAGCGCAATCCGGCAGACTTCGACAGGTCCGGATCCATCATGACCTCGGCTTCCATGTACTCGCTTCCGGGACCGTGGCAAAGCTCGCACTGAACACCGTCCTCATAATGGAATGTCTCATCCATCTGCCACTCCTCGACACTGTATGCGGTGGTATGGCACCCCAGACAAATCGGACTTTCGTGAGGTGGCACGTCGATACCGGACAGTTCGGCGATCTCCTCCGCCTCGGGCATCGACAGAGCGGCATACGCACCCGAATGTGCGCTTTCACGCCAGGGATTGAACTGATCCCGATCGCCATACAGGTGGTGACACTGCCGGCACACCACCTCTCCGACATATACCCTTTCTTGCGGCGCTTGACTTCCGAGCGCCCAACCGGCGATAAGAAAGAGTACGAGCGGCAGTCCGACGAGTCCCAGCACGTCGTTTCGTTTATTGCCCGTTCGATGCGCGTGTTTCATTTCCAAATTCTCCGAGATCCCGAATCCTTGCTCGTGTATGTTTCCGCACCGGGCGCCGAACCCTGCTCGCCGCACCGGTGGCGATTCAATCGATCATTGCTCGGTAATCCTCAGTATCTGGTTTACAGCAACATTTTCCAGGGTCTGCGTGCCACCGTTCGGCCAGCGCACTTCGATCCGGTCGATCCTATCGTTGTCCGCTAAACCGAAATGCAGACGATGATCACTCACCGATAGATAGCCGGAGCTGGAAACCCGCCACCTCGACTGGGTAATACCGCCGGCCGTTACACGAACCCGTGTACCGATTGCGTCGCGGTTACTATCCGTCCCAACCAGATCGATCAGAATCCAGTTGCCCAATTCCGCCCCCCCGTCATTGTCGAGCAAGCGCGGCCGATCGTTCACGTTGAGTACCACGACGTCGATGTCGCCGTCATTGTTGTAATCGCCCGCCGCCGAACCGCGGCTTACGAATTTGTCCTGGAAATCGTCGCCCAGCAGGTGGGAGACATTCTCGAATCGTTCTCCACCCACATTCAGCATCAGCAGATCTTCCTGGCCGATGAGACGGTGGGGATGGCCGTTGCTGATGAACAGATCCCCGTAGCCGTCGTGGTTGAAGTCGAAATGGTTGCCCGACCAACTCGTGTACTGGCCGCAAGCGGCCGCCAGACGCATGCGGGCGCTCATTTCCGTGAAATAGCCTTGGCCGCTGTTTTTGTAGACACAGCTGTAGGCCAGATCGGGCACGATGATGTCCACGTATCCGTCATGATCAAGATCTGCAAATTCCGCGCTCATGGCCGAGGTCGCTTCGCCGCTTTGTCCATAACCGGTGCCGGTTTCGAGTGCAACATCCTCGAAGGTGCCGTCACCGTTGTTCCGGTACAGGTAGTTCTCCATGCCGTCGTTCGGGACGAAGATGTCGAAATCACCATCGTTGTCGTAATCACCCGAACTGACACCCATCGCTCTGCCTCCGGCGTTTGCGACGCCGGCCTCTTCGGTTACATCGGTAAATGTTCCATCACCGTTGTTGCGGTACAAGACGTCCGGTTGACCTTTGTAAGAGAGCGGTCCGGGAAATCGTTGTGCGGCATAGAAATACTGATAATCCGGATCGTAGGCGACATAGTTCCCTACATACAGATCGAGAAAGCCGTCCTGGTCGAAATCCAGAAAGGTGGCTCCGATGCCACTAAGGTCGTTGTCGACCCGGGCGGCGAAGGTGTGGTCGGAAAACGTGCCGTCACCGTTGTTGCGATACAAGACGTTTGGACCATAGTTCGTTATAAACAGATCTCGGTGTCCGTCGTTATCGTAATCCGCTACGGCCACACCCATTGCCATACCCTTGTCACCGACACCCGCCTCGGTGGTCACATCGGTGAAGGTCTTGTCGCCGTTGTTCCGAAATAGCGCGTTGGTGAGCTTGCCACGGCTGCGGCGTCCGCGCACGGAACTCAGTTCTTCGGTGTAGGCACCATTGAGAAAATAAATGTCGAGATCGCCGTCCGAGTCGTAGTCGAAAAATGCACAGCCGGCTGCATTGGATTCGATGAGGTTGTCCATATCGTCGTCACCCACGCTATGCACGAACGTGATGCCCGCATCCCGTGTCACGTCCACCCATCGCGGTAAATCCTGCGCAAATACGCTCAGTCCGGCAACAAACGTGACCAATGCCGCCACCACCTCGATCCCGGTCTTGCACATGTAATTGCTTCTCTTCATGATCTTGTTCTCAATTGGTCTCGTGATCCGGATGGCCTTCTCCGTCCGAACGTATCTCCCACTGGGCACCCAGATCGATCCATTCGATAACCTGAATGCGTTCGATGTCACGCAGCACGTCATGGGCCGGAACGGAACCTATGTCGACCGAATAGGACGTTTCCTCGAATCCCGGTCTCCTGCCAAAGAGCAGCCATACGAGCGGGCTCTCAATTGCGCGGCCCGGGATGACCCACCGTTCAGGTGCCCGTTCCGCTATCGGGCCGGTCAGTATTTCGAAGACCATCCGCTCGCGGGCGCCGGTAGCACCCGACAGGTCGGGGAAGGCTTCTCCGGCGACATGGCAAGCTGCGGTGGCACAACCGGAGGCAAGAATGGGGGCAATTTGATTCCGATAGTCCACAGTCCGCCTCCTCTCCGGTGGCAACGTCAAATCGACCGGAGGTTCAATGACGGCATCCACCATCCGGTTCGGTGGAGACAATTCCCGATCCTCATGGCAACCGATGCATCCACGATTCTCGTTTCCCTTTACCCACGTCCACGCCTTTTGCGTTCGTAGAGCCAG
>CAZIIP010000402.1:0-3301 GCA_964539455.1 uncultured Rhodothermales bacterium | reverse complement strand
GACAACTCACCGAAGCGCTCACCCGCGTAATCTTTCTGCGGCGCAGTGGCCGCGTGGATGAGGCCCTGCTTGAAGTCGAATCTTCCGGGAGATTGGTTGGGGCCGGATCGGGCACTTATCTCACGCAGTTGGAACCGGACGCGATTATCGGCCTTGCCACGGCCGGTGACCACCTTCATGTTGCATCTGCATTGTCGCTGTTTGATCTGCTTGTTCAGGCTACCGAACTATACGGAATCGAACAGCGTTACGACGAGCGGGAAGCCTCTGCGGTCAGGGCCATCAATCTCGGATTGGCTATCGAAGCGGAAGAGGGACGTTCGGCACGTCTCGATTTCGGAACCGGACTCGATGAGATGATTCGTATCTGCCGGCCGGATGTATTTACGGCGGACATGCTGCTGGACTTGATGGCAAGCTATGAACGGCGGGGTCACTACGGCCGTGCGGAAGACATGTTGTTTCTCCTGGTGCGGGTAGATCCGAACGAGGCGATAAGGGCGGGATTCCCGTTTTTCGAACGGCTGGAACGCCTGACGCCCACGCGCTTGCGAAAAGGCAATCTTTCGCTTAAAGAGGTACGCGAAGGCCGGGAGCATTTGCGAAAGGCTGTTTCGGACGGTCCGGTTTAGGCGACATGCGTGTCGCCGACGGATCGGCCGGCGCGGCTGACGACGGACCGGACGCGGTCGGGGAAGTCGGAGAAAATGCCGTCCACGCCGCATGCCGACATGCGCGTAATGTCGCTGGGCTCATTAACCGTATACACGTACACCTCGAGACCGGCAAGGTGCGCTCGCCGAACGAAACGTTTCGTGATGCGCGCAAGTGGAGGATTGCAGGCACCGGCATGAAGCCGCAGTGTTCTCAACAACGGGAATGACAGGTGGCGGTCAACAAGTGTCGCCAGTGGCAAATCGAGATCGATGCGATATGTTCGTCTAAGCCTGTGGTGCGCAAATGAGGAGAGGAGGAACTGCGCTTTGGACGTGTCGCGACCGAGACACCATTTTTGCAGTTCTTTTACGACGGGTACCACGGTCCCCGGCCCCTTGAGTTCGATGTTGACGCCCATTCGTCCGACGGCCAGGTCAAGCACCTCCTCCAGCGTGGGAATTTGCTCGCCGTTTCCCGCATCCAGCCGGCGCAGCGCGTCGAAAGTGAAACCGGCGACCGGCCCCGTACCGTTGGTCGTTCGGTCTACGGTCACATCATGGATAACCACGATCCTTCCGTCACAGATTTGAACGTCACACTCGATCCAGTCTGCTCCCAGCCGGAGCGCCCGCTCGAACGAAGCGCAGGTGTTTTCGGGCGCGTGACCCGCCGCTCCACGATGACCGATGATGCGCATGATACAAGCTTCCGGTATCGACGGCCGGGTTACGGGAGCGCGTCTACGATGTCCGCCAAACCGACTCCAAGAACCGCCCCCGCCAGTTCATTGAGATGCTGTTCCGCACCGGTGAAGTGCATTGTCGTATGCTGGTGCACCAGCGATTCTTCCGGATCGAGCAAAGCGGCGGGTGAGGAGCTTTCGAGCTCATAGAACGGTCCAAGGGGCGGAGCGCCGGGTTCCGGCGGTCCATCGTTGTAACTGTTGACCACATCCCCTGAGAACGGGGTTTCCTGTATCTCCCACATTGAGTTGACGTACAGCCTGCGTTCTGTCGGCTTGTTGTAGTGAACAATTGTCAGCACGCCGCCCTCGGCATCATAGCTGCCCAGGACAGGGGTTGCCCGCTCGCGTGACAGGCCGATTTTCGACCGGTATTTGCCGTCTCCTTTGAAGAACAGAACGCCGGGCCGGATGACAAGCCGGTCTTCCGGCACCTCCCCGAAGTAGGCGTCGTTCACGACGGGTCCCAGAGATTCGACCGGTCCTTCTACAAACGGGATGACGACGGTAGTAGCGGGAGAGGGATTGTACATGCCGAGAATCCAGATCGACACCGTACCGCTGTCGATCGTCCAGGGCTCGTCTCCAATATTGGTAATCTCATTTCTGCTCTGATAGGCCACAAACGAAAGCTGCGGATCGGGTCCGATTCCAATCAGGGAAGCGACTTCATCGCGGTCCAGCAGCCGTACTTCTCGGTCCACGGCGATGTTCAGGTGCGTTTCGGCATAATTCATCAAATGCATTTCCCGGTGAAACCGGGCTGCCGATGCTTCCTGAGACACCAGGTCGAACGGTTCGGTGTCGATCGCGGCGGGTACCTGCCAGTGTTCGAGGTCAAACGGGTCGTCCGGTTCGAAATAGATGGAGAATTGTCCGCCTTCCGGACCCAGCCAGAACCGCTCTTCACCGCCGTAGGCGTTGATATGCGGCTGTTTTTCTCCCGACCGGATCAAGTCATAGTTGATCCATCCGAAACTGGAGCCCGAATCCCCGGAGGCTGTGCTCGTCATCACCCTTCCCTGCATGCCGGGTGTTACGGCGATTGCGGCATCACCCTTCGACAATACGATTGCATCGGTGTATTCGCGCAGAAAAGCAACGTCTGCGCCGAAGGTGCCGTCGGGCTCCATGGGACTGTCTACCTCGGTGGTCGGGGCACATGCGGGAAAGAGCAAAATGAGAAAAATGAAACAGCGAGCCATCGTATGCAGCGATCCGTGGACGTACGAAAAGGGAATTTCAAGCTACCGACCCATAAGTAACGGCACAATACCGGGTACAGCCAAAGAAAAAGGGCCGCGTCGGAACGTGGCCCTTTAACATATCACCAAATGAAGGTTCTAGCGCGGTTTCGTAAGGGCGGTGCGGAAGGTATTGCCGTCTCTGTACACGCGCATCAGGAATACGGAGCCCGGCTCGATATCCTCATATGCGGATTCGAATTCACTCACGTTGCTGACCTGTGTACGATCGATCGATACGATGATGTCACGCGGCCGCAGTTCGGCTTCGCGATATGCATCGCTTGTACGATCGACATCGATTACGAGTACACCTTCTACATCGGTGTCGTCAATTTGAAAACGTCGCTTGAGGTCGGGCGTGAGGGTTTGCATGGAGAATCCGAGATCCTCCTCCATATCCAGACGCTCGTTTCCCGTGCTGCTCCTCTCTGCAGTGGCTCCGAGCAGTTCGTCGGGATACTCACCGAGTTCCACGGTCACGGTCATGCGTTCGTCGTCACGCAGCAATTCGACCTCGAGTTCTTCGCCCGCTCTCGAGTTTGCGACGATCACACGCAATTCGTCCGGACCTTGCAGGTCACTTCCGTCAATGGCGACGATAATATCACCGACTTCAATGCCTGCCTTTTCCGCCGCCTCGCCTTCGACCACTTCG
>CAZIIP010000401.1:0-3322 GCA_964539455.1 uncultured Rhodothermales bacterium | reverse complement strand
CCAGCCCTCTGTTCCGTAAAACATATTGCCGATCCGTGTCTCCGCCTCGCTGTTTGTATACAGGCCGCGTACCTCAAACTGCAGCACCTTTCCGTCGTCCCATCGAAAGACGGACAGTTGCATGTTCGGCGTCTCCTGATCGGATTGAAATGCGTAATACCCGCCGGCACTGTAAATATGCGCAGGAAGGGTCGTTTTGCCCAGTCCCCACCTTGCCGCGTCCATCTCGTGGACGCCCTGGTTGCCGATGTCACCGCATCCGAAATCCCAGAACCAGTGCCAGTTATAGTGCACATAGTTCGGATTGTACAACCGATGCGATGCCGGTCCGAGCCAGAGGTCCCAGTGCAACCCCTCAGGAGCTTCTTCATCAGGCAGCTTGCCGATCGACTCCCGCGGTTTGAAACAAAGGCCCCTTGCCATGTGCACCTCCCCAATTACTCCCTCGTGTAGGAATCGCATCGCTTCCACGACGTGCGGGAACGTGCGTTGCTGGGTACCAGACGCTACGATACGACCGTATTTGCGGGCGGCTTCAACCAGCTTTCGGCCCTCCCAGACGTTGTGTGACACCGGCTTCTCGACGTAGGCATCCTTGCCGGCCTGGCAAGCCCAGATCGCCTGCAGGGAATGCCAGTGCTCGGGTGTCGCAATCGTAATGGCATCGATGTCCGGATCGTCCAGCACACGACGCAGATCGGGTTCGAAATTCACCTTGTCATTCCCCGCCTCGCTCGCCAGCCTTCGGGCGGCCGGCCAGATGCGTTCGTCGACCTCGCAGATCGTCTTGATCCGGACACCGGGCACCTGGGAGAAGAGTTGAAAATGGCCCCTCCCCATCCCGTTGATGCCCACGACGGCCAGAACAACTTCGTCGTTTTTCGATACGCTTGGGGAGGTTTGCCCAAACACCGCCAGACCCGCCGCTCCCCCTGTTCCGGTTCTCAGAAAAGTCCTTCTGTCCATGATATCCTCGCAGTCGCGTTACGCTAATCGAACCGGCGGATCTTGATGTCCGTGAACGCCATCCGGTTTCCATGATCCTGAATGAGGATATGACCCAGGGGCGATTCACCAAAGTTTTCGACGCTGTGGAGGTCTACCGTAACCATGGCGGCGCTGCCGTTTCCAATGTATGGCACACTCGTGAACTGCGAGGACTACCGTGACCATGGCGGCGCTACACCGTTCATCCGGGCGTAAGCAATCGATTGCCCCACATGTTCATTCATATGCGCGAGCAGTTGAAGCCAGACCGCCCACCCCTGCATGTCGCGACCAGAGAGCTCTGTTATTGCGGCAAGCCGCGCCTCCGACATTTCACCCGCATGCTCTTTGACATGCTCGATGGACCTCCGAAGATAGTCCACGACCAGGTCTTTTCCGGTTATCATCTCCATCGAATCGAGATCGATATCCTCGGGCGGGTCGATGCCGAAGCTCGTTGCCGGCAAGTAGTAATTATACCGGGCGATGTGCATATAGACACGTTCTACGGAGAACACGCCTTCGCCTGGAGACCAGTCGTAGAGGTCCGCAGGCATCGCCTCAGCCAACTGGAGCACGCGACTGGAATATGCAAACTGGCCGAGGAAGGTGTCTCTGAATCCGTCGGGTACCGACTGGCCCCACAGAATCGGCGAGCTGGATATAGAGACAATAAGAAATAGACCCGTAAGTCTTGAAGTGGTTTTCATGATCCGGAAAAGCCATTGAAGTGAAAAGTGACCGCAACATATAACTTACTGCATCCAGCTTTCAGCTAACCAAGCGTTTGCACAGATCCTGCCCGGATATCTACCGCTAGCCGAAGAGGGTTGCGGCGACTCGCTTTGCCTCATCCCACGTGCGACAGATCCATTTATGCACGACGCCCGTTTTGATACCGTCAAATTCGGGGCCCAGCGCACCGTCCCACAACAAGCAGACACCGTTGTTGGATGCCGACTCGTGTCGCTCCCGAAAATCCTGCAGCTCCGGATTGCCGAAATTTATGCCTGTCACTCCCGGGGTCTCGACCATCTGGCCGAAAAACTGGTCCCCCTTGCCGCAGTAGTGCAACAGGCCTCCCTGGGTCGCCTGACAAACCCGTGCGTTGTACGGGGCAACGAACTCTCGATACATGTCGCCGGATAACATCACGGCCGAGTCATCAGACATGCGTCCGCCGCCCGTGATGCGATACGAGAATGAGTATCCCACCGTGTCCGGCTGGTCCATCAGCTGTTTGTGGTGGTCTATCACGGCCAGATAGAGCAACGAGCAGAAATCCAACAGGCGATGGACAAGATCCGGACGATCCACGACCCAGAGGTAAACGTTGTCTCCGGCAATATTGACAGCGGAGTTGAAAGGACCCTGCGCATCGGGGCAACCGATGCGTACCGTTTGTGCAAGATTCGGATACGGCGACAACATCTCACTGAAGTACGCTGCCAGCTCCCAGACGCGTCCGCCGAGTCCATCGTTGAGGTCCGGCATGCCGCGATCCAGGACGCGTTCCAATTCGCCTGCATCTTCTACCGGTTGCGCCCATGGCATTTCGTCGCCTTCCCGAGTAACCTCGCAGCCGACCAGCGAAGGCAGGAGAACGAGTCCGATGTTGGCGCGGATGGTATGCGCGCGATCATCTCGCAGCAGCGCCCCTTCGTAGGCCCTCCACAACTCGGAAGTGAGCATCTTGCCCGGATCCTCGAACGCCTCGCCATAGGGGATCCGGGGCCAATCCGGGGGGAAATCATGTTGGACATGCCCCCAGTCGTCGCGAACGGTAACTATTGTTGGGCGCCGGTCCAGCGGCCGGCAGCCCCAGGCTGCTTCCTGTCGGGCTTCCGCCTCCCTTGCGCGTTCCGGTTCAACGAGGGATTCCAGAAGGTCGAGGTATGGGCGGGGATCGAAGGAGGGCATTGACGAATGGAATGCGCTTTGCGCTCTCTATGTCTTTGTGTGAGATACAAATTCCGAGGTATCTCACTAACGCGCAAAGTACATAAAGGAAACGACTAGACTACAATACATCTTTTATATCCAACAGGTACATCTACCGGCCGTTTCCGCCTTAAGTTCAATAAAAACAAAGAAGCCATTTTTCAAATCCGACAAACTCCTCGAAACCCGAATCGTATACGGAATCCGAAGACCGGAATTTCTCAACCTCTCATCACTTATCAAATCCCGGAAACACCTCGGATGGCTCGTGAGCGTCTTCCATCAACCGCGCCATCTCGTCCACGACATCGGGATGTTCCGAAGCCACGTTGTTGGTCTCGCCGATATCCTCTCTCAGATCATAGAGCTCGATGGGAGCGTCGGGATTCTCGAT
>CAZIIP010000400.1:0-3338 GCA_964539455.1 uncultured Rhodothermales bacterium | reverse complement strand
AGTATTTATTGGACTTAAGTGCGATTGGCGTCGTGACGGATTGGTGGCATATAGTAAGCTTACGCCGAAAGTACGACAGCCTCCTAGATGCCGGATGCGATCAGCAACTCGATATCCCGGTGCGCCATGCCGAACAGCGCCGCGATGCTTTTTTTCGTGAGATGGCCGCGATAGACGTACGTGCCCGTCCGCAGCCCCTCGTTTCGCCACAGCGCGTCGTTGATGCTTCCGGCCTCTCCGATCTCCAACACATAGGGTACGAGCACGTTCGTAAGCGCCTCGGATGATGTCCTTGCCGCATTGGAAGGCATGTTCGGGACACAGTAGTGCACGACGCCCTCGCGGGTAAATACGGGATTCGAATGTGTCGTCGGCCTGCTGGTCTCGACACAACCTCCCTGGTCAATCACCGCATCGACAATCACCGCCCCCCTGCGCATGGTTTTAACCATGGTTTCGGTGACGAGTTGCGGCGCTCGCGCGCCCCCCTGCATTACCGCACCGATGACCACGTCCGCCTCTTGCACGGCATTCTGGATATACCGTGGATTCGCCACGGCGGTGGTGATTTGCCGATCCAGATAGTGTTCGAGCGCCCTCAGGGAACTGAGGTCGTGCGACAGCACGACGACATTGGCACCGAAACCGAGCGCGGTTCGTGCCGCCCACTCTCCGATGACGCCCGCCCCCAGAATGACGACTTTGGCCGGAGGCACACCGCTGATACCACCCAGCATCACGCCACTGCCGCCCTCCGAACTCTCGAGATAGCGGGCGGCCACCTGTACCGCCATGGAGCCGGTGACTTCGTGCATCATCCGTACGATCGGGTAGGTCCCGTCGGGGTCCTGGATGAACTCGAAGCCGATGCCGGTGATGCGCAGGTCGTTCAACTGTTTGAGATAATGCGGTTGGATGCCTCCCAGATGCAGTGCTGAAATAAGCACCTGGTTTTCTCTGAGCATCGTGCGCTCATTCCGGCTCGGCGGACAGACTTTAACGATTACGTCGCTCTGACGAAACACCTCGTCGGGGGTCTCCACTACCTCCGCTCCGAGTTCCGTGTATTCGTAGTCGTTGTAGTGCGCGAGTTCTCCCGCGCCGGTTTCAACGAACACCTCATGGTCGTTCGCACTCAGAAGGGCCACGCCGGCCGGACTCAGCGATACACGTCGCTCCTCGTTCTCGACCTCTTTCGGCACCCCTATTTTAAGAGATTTACGCGACTCACCGAGGGGTGCGCGCTTTTCCATGGTCAGTAGCGAGGGATCCGGGAGACTCGGGATTTCCATAGACTCGGCAAGATTTGATGCGCTCAACGTACGCATTCATGCATGAATCGTACAAGCGCTAGTCAAAACGCGTCCAGTGTTCAAGCAAAATCGCACCGGCGGCACCCACATTCAGCGACTCGACTCCCCGGTGGATAGCCCTGCGTTTTCCGGGGATGGTGATCGTCTGGTCCAGCGTTCGGGCAACTTCCGTCGAAAGGCCATGCGCCTCACTTCCGAGCACCAGAATCGAGGGCGTTCCCGGCATCCAATCTGTCAGTTTCAAACCGGAAAGCTCCGTGCCGTATACGGCATAGCCGTCCTCCTTTCTCTGCACGAGCCAGCCGGCAAGATCGTCAGTCCGTGCCGTCTCGACATCCCACAGCCCGCCCATCGCGGAACGTACCGCTTTCGGTTGATACAGGTCTGCGGTGCCCGGTCCGGCCACCACCCCGTCGATGTCGAACCACGCCGCAGTTCGGACGAGCGTTCCCGCATTGCCGGGATCCTGTACACCATCCAGTGCCAGAATTCGGGGATGGGCATCGGGATTCCACAGCCAAGCATCATCTTTGCAGCGGGCTACCGCGAGTACACCCTGCGCATTTCGGACCTCGGTAATCTGTTCGAGCTGACGTGCAGAGACATGGTGAACCGGACAGCTTACGCGGCGTAGCAACGCGCAAATGCGTGTTTGGCCCGCTTGTCCGGATTCGACGATGACTTCCACCGGCTCCACACCGGCATCCAGAGCCGATTCCAGCAGCCGCACCCCCTCTATGAGGAAAGCGTTCTGCTCCCGACGGCCTTTTGTCCGGCTCAACGAGCCTATTTCCCGCAGACGGCGGCGCGTAATCATGGGTAGAGGTGTCGGTTTGCGCTCAAGCTTCGTACCGAAGGTACAAACGGCCCGTGTGAAGCCGTTCTCATCTTGTAGGAGACCATGATTTTTTGCGTTCCGCCCCCGGGCAAACAGGTTTGCAATCACATTGCGACCGTGTAACTTGAATCCACTTTTCCGGGACAAATCGAACTCTTTTCATGGCCAAAAACGACCGTGTCGGCGCCGTTTACCGGAGCGCAGTCTACCTGGACACGTATTCCATGCACGCGCGACGAACGGAAAATGCCGTGGTGACCGGAAAACCGGTGATGCTGGGTGGCTCCTACGGACGTATCGAGGCAACCGGCCGCGGGGTAATGACATGTACTATGGCCGCGCTCGATCGTCTCGGTCTCCGGGCGCATGATTGCCGCGTGGCCGTTCAGGGTTTCGGCAACGTGGGTTCGGTTGCTGCCAAGGAAAACCAAATCACGGCACAAAACGCCGAACAGGTGAAGGCAAAGGTCATTGCAGAGGGCGCAAATGGCCCGACGACGCCTAAGGCGGACCATATTCTGAAAGATCGGGGATCGCTCCTCAATCCCGATATTCTCGCCAATGCAGGCGGGGTATCAGCATCCTATTTCGAGTGGGTGCAGGACCGGCAGGGGTATTTCTGGACACCGGAACACGTGAATCGACGCCTCGATCAGATGATGCGGCTCGCATTCGACCGCGTATATGCCGCTTCGAGAGAGCACGACGTTTCGCTGCGCATCGGCGCTTACGTTATCGCCATCGATCGCGTGGCCGGCGCACTACGCATGCGGGGTATATATGCCTGATACGAGCGTTGTTCGAGGTGCCTTCCTGGTGTGCGTCCTGTCCGTAGCGGGGATCCTCCCGTCGGTCTGTCAGCCCTCCGTAGACAGCGCAGGTGTTTCAACCAACCTGGGCGTCTACCAGGAACTGGCGATCTCCTGCATTGTACCGCGGACGGACGCATTCGAATCGTTTCGGCTGGACGCCGACGAGCGAATGCCCTATCTCGTCTCCGCGCTTCATGAGAGATGGTCGGATGCCGGACAGCAGGTCTACATCGCTGATTCGGTGCGCACCGCCGGTCCCCTTCTCCGTTATCGCATCGGCGATGCCGGCGTGGCCTATCGAAGAATCGGCAATGACACCTCCGAGCGCACGATTCGGCTTGCGTTGGAAATGCGCATTACCGCCGAAAATGGCCG
>CAZIIP010000399.1:2659-3345 GCA_964539455.1 uncultured Rhodothermales bacterium | reverse complement strand
AAAACGGCACGTTCGAATTCGATCATCTTTATGAAGGAGAATACATCGTCGCCGCCTACGTTGAAAATGGACATGTCTGGTACGAGGACGCCAAACGGCGGTCGGATGCAATACCCGTTGAAGCAAACGGGGGAGAGGTGACCGAGATCACCATCCACGTGCCCGTTCGCGAAGATGTGGGTGGTCAAATCCAGGGTCGCATCACGAGCGCCGCCGAGGAGCCGCTCGAGATCGCCGTTGTAACTGCTATTGCCGTCAAGACCAACGCGCGCCGGCATTTCTCGACAGTGACGGATCCCGGCGGGAACTACGCTATCAGGGGTTTGCCTGCCGACGCGTACATCGTCAGGGCACGCGCGCCTCACCATGCTCCAAAATATTTTGAAGATACATTCAATCCGTCGAAAGCCACCGTTCTCGATGTTCCGGAAGACGCGGTCGTCACGGGCATCGATATCGAGCTCCCACCGGTCTATTTTGCCGTCGGAGATGAAGCCCGTGATTTTGCCGCTACACAGTCGGGCGGGACGATCGAGGGTACGGTAACCAGTGTGTCGGGTGATCCGGTAGAAGGTGCGCTGGTTTACGCCCTGGAGGGGGAAGGGCAGGTCGTGACGTTTGCTACGTCCGGACCGGACGGCTCGTACACGATCGAGGGCCTTATTCCGAATGGTGAGTACCGCCTT
>CAZIIP010000399.1:0-2649 GCA_964539455.1 uncultured Rhodothermales bacterium | reverse complement strand
GCCTTCAGATCGGGATGCCGGGCTTTGAGGGGCAGTTCAACGGCGGCGCGACCGCGCTTGCCGCCGCCGAACCGGTAGAATGGTCCGGTCCGCACGCGGAGGTCAACTTCGTGTTGGAAGAGGCCGTCCAAACCGCGAATGAGACGGAAGAAGCGCCCGACACCTTCCGGCTGCTGGGCAATTATCCGAATCCGTTTAATCCGAGCACGACCATTCGGTTTGCCATGAAGGATGCACGTCCTGTGGAGATTGCCGTCTACGACATGCTTGGCCGTCAAATCGACCGTTATGAACTCGGCCTGAGGGAAGCGGGCGTCCACGTTTTCCGCTGGGACAGCCGGTCGAGTGATGGAGGCGAATTGCCCGGTGGCGTCTACATTTATCGGGTCACGGCCGGAGACTGGCAGGCAACCGCACGGATGGTTTTGTTGCGCTAGATACGGCCAACGATTGCACGCAAGCGCATAAGTCGCTCAGGCCGCGCTCGATATGTCAAGGGATCGATTTCCGCTCCCGTAAACCGTGTGCGGTTGACTGGAGGGTGCCTGAGTGAACGATCGTTACGAAGACCATTTGGCAGGCTCCCGCCATGTAATAAGGCCCCGAGCGCGCAACCGCGTTCGGGGCCTTATTTTGTCGCTCCCGCATTACTTTAGCGGCAGGCATGTATGGACATGCTCAAACACCGTTTTATTGATCCCTCTTTCGTCCACACCGGAATCATCTGTTCACGCAACCGAGCCACCTGTCATGAGAAACCCAATCACCATTCTTACACTGATTGTGCTTTTCGCTTCAGGCTGCTCATCCGGGCCGGAATGGCAGGTGCTGTTTGACGGTTCTTCGATGGACGGCTGGAGAGCATCGGAAAACAGCGAATCCTGGGTGTTGGAGGACGGGGCGTTGGTGACAAACGGTCCGCGCTCTCATTTATTCTACGTCGGGGATTCCGGCGCCGCGAGCTTTAAAAATTTTGAATTCAGGGCCGAGGTCAAGTCGACGCCGGGCTCGAACTCCGGCATCTTTTTCCACACGGAATACCAGGAGGAAGGGTGGCCGTCCAAAGGGTATGAGGCACAGGTCATCAACTCGAACGAGCGTGCGGACGGGACGCGTTCCGGTGAACGAAAGATGACCGGGAGTTTGTACGGTGTGCGAAATACGTGGATCGCTCCGGCGGAAGACGGTGAATGGTTCGACTACCACATCGTCGTGCAGGGCAAAACGATCCGCATCTCCATTAACGACCATCTTATCGTCGACTATACGGAGCCTGCCGGCGTGCAGGGCGACAAGCGTCTCTCGGAAGGCACGTTCGCACTCCAAAGCCACGACCCGAAAAGCACGGTTTCCTACCGCAACATCCGCGTCAGGGCCCTGCCCGACGATCTGCCGACGCCCGGTACCCCGCTTTCGGATCAGGAATTCGAGGAGAAAATGCGCTCACTGCCGGGAAACGTGCCCTTGCTGGACCTTCACGCTCATCTAAAGGGTGGTCTCACGATGGAAGAGGCACTGGAAAATGCCCGAAAGTACGGATTTTCGTATGGTTTTGCGGTGAACTGCGGGCTTCAGATGGGTTTCGAAACCGAAGAGGCGCTGGCGGAATATCTCGACAACTATGAGCAACCGCCCCATACCTATCATGCCATGCAGGCGGAGGGGCGGGAGTGGCTGGATCTTTTTTCGAGAGAGATCATCGATCGGTTTGACTATGTATTCACCGACGCCATGACCTGGACGAACGACGATGGAAAACGGATGCGGCTGTGGATACCGGAGGAGACCGAGGTGGGCGATCCACAAGATTTTATGGAGCAATTGGTAGACCGAACGGTGCGGATCATTTCAACCGAACCCATCGACATCTTCGTCAATCCCACCTATCTCCCGGACGAAATCGCCGACCGGTACGATGAGCTGTGGACTCCTGATCGCATGGACCGGGTTATCACGGCACTCGTGGAAAACGATGTGGCACTCGAAATAAATGCAAAGAGACAGATTCCCAGTCAGGCCTACATCCAACGCGCAAAAGAAGCAGGGGTGAAGTTTACCATGGGCACGAACAACGCCGGCGCAGATGATCTGGGACGTCTCGGGTACCCGATTGCCATGGTCGATTCGTGCGGATTGACCGCGGAGGATTTCTGGTTCCCTGGAGAGTAAGTGATGGGTTTGAGCGAATTGCGCCCATGGTCAGTCCCCGCACGATGTGCCGGGCACCGGTGTGACGTATTCGGTGGCAGTCGTGTTGCCGAGACGCGGGATCTGACTATCCGTTATCCAGGACGATCTGCGCCTTGATGGACTGCGGGGGCATGTCGAGGGCGAAGTCGAATGCTTTCACGCTTTGCTCGAACGGAAAAACGTCGGTAATCAGCGGTTTGACGTCGATTTTGCCACTTCCCATGAGTTTCAGGGCTCTCGGGTACACGTGGGCGTATCGAAAAACGTGCTCGACGCGCGCTTCCTTGATCTGGGCGGCCACGACGTCGTATGCAATCGGATTGCCGGGCATACCGACATAGACCACACATCCTCCCGGACAGAGCGGTTCGAAAACCCGTGAGGCGACCGTTTCGTTTCCGCTGCAGAGATAATAGGGAACATCGGTGTCAAAACCGGTATTCCGAAGCTGACGGATGA
>CAZIIP010000398.1:0-3350 GCA_964539455.1 uncultured Rhodothermales bacterium | reverse complement strand
TTGAATCGGTCGGAATCCGATACCGACAAACCCGCCAATCCAATGGAACGACGCGAATTCCTCAAACGAGCCGCTGCCGGAGGCGGCATGCTCTCTCTGGCCGGATGCCGCTTCAGCGAGCTGTTCGAAGGGATCGATCTGCGAAAAGAGCTGATGCCGAAGGCCATACTCGGCCGCACCGGCGTCGAAGTGTCGCGCCTTGGTTTGGGCACGACACCCCTCTTCATTGAATCAGTGTCCTACGCCGGAGCGCAAGCCGTGCTGCATCGCGCCGTGGAACTGGGTGTAACCTACATTGACACGGCGCCAAACTATGGCAGCAGCGACGCGACGTACGTCGAAAAAAAGCTGGGTCCCGCCATCAAGGAACTCCGAAACGAGATCTTTCTCGTTACCAAAACGGAGTCGAAAGATTATGCCGGGACATGGGATCTGCTGCGGCAAAGCCTGGAACGGATGCAGACCGACCATATTGATTTGATTATGCTGCACAATATCGGGCTTGAGAGCCGTTTCCCGGACCTGGATCGCGTGTTCAGCGAGGATGGTGCGGTGGGGGCGTTGCGCGAGGCAAAGAGCCAGGGCTTGATCCGGTTTATCGGCATCAGTGGTCATATGTATCCCACGCGGGTTGCGAGCCTGTTCGACAAGCCGGATATCGACGACCTCGACGTCTTTATGAACGCGTCTAATTTCGTCGTGCAGCACAGCTACAATTTCGAGGAAAAGGTCTGGCCCAAAGCACGTGAGCGCAACATCGGATTGGTTGCGATGAAGGTGCTGGGCGGCAATCCGGCGGGCACGCATGTCAAGCGCATCGCCGATGAAGACTATGACGATGCGGTTCGCTACTGCCTGTCCATTGAGGGCGTTTCCGTCGCCGTGATCGGATGCCAGAGCATCGGCCATGTAGAGCGCGCAGTCCGTGCCGTCAAGAATTTCACGCCGCTGACCGCTGATGAGTGGACCAATCTCGCCTCCAAGGGACGTGCGCTGCTTCACACCGAGCCATGGACGGTTGCTCCCCCTGCAGAACCAGAGGAGATCTACTGGGGGACCACTACATAAGCTAACCAGACATGTGGCCGACAGGCAGGTCCGTGGTATTGGCCGCCGAACGGTCGGACCGGCCGGCTTCCGTCCGATCCCTTCCGCGTGGGACATCAGAGGATCAACCCGCCATTATCTGCCGGATGTCACGACAGGCGTATGGATGGGTCCCTCTCTCTCCCGCAATGCCGTTGCTGAACGGCCATGCATCACGGCCTGAATCTCGGAGCAGATAGACAAGGCGATCTCTTCCGGGGTCTCAGTGCCGAGATCGAGGCCGGCAGGACCGTACATGCGTTCCAGTTGGTCGTTTGATATGGACGCGCTCTCTTCGCGAAGTTCCTTGAGGATGCGGTCGGAGCGATTTTTGGGTCCGAGCATCCCGATATACCCCGCTTCAGACGGCAGTATCGCGTTCAATAGCGCCCTGTCTCGAAGATAATTGTGTGTCATGACGACCACCGCCGATCGCGCATCGAGCGGGCTGGAGTCAAACTCATCGGGGTGCATCAGGAATTGATGATTATCTGCTTCGGGAAACCGTTGCTCCAGATCTTCCCGCGCCTTTTGTCCGACGACAATTGACTGCCATCCCATTTCGGCCGCCATCCTGACGACCGGATTGACGTCGGGTCCATCGCCGAGGATTACAAGCCGAATCAGTGGCGGAAGGTGTTCAACAAGCACTTCGACAGTGCCAGTTTCGGTCTGGAGTGACCGGATGCAGGTTTCACCTTCTGTTGCCTGCTCGACGGTTTCCTGAATCGGATCGACGAGTGTCACCGGCAGGTCGCTCTCCATCGACGCATTCCTGCTGATCACCATGCGTCTTCCCAGGCAGTCGGAACCGCGTTTGCAGCCGATGATCGTCGCGATGGCCGTGCCTGACCGGTGGTCGTATGCACGGTCGAGACTCTGCATCAGCGACAGCCTTCCATCCGCCGGCGCACTTTCGACGAGAATTTGGAGATCGCCACCACAGCCCGTTCCGAATCCGCGGATATAATCATCCTCTCCCATCTCAAACGTGTGAAGCATGGGATCTGAGGATGCGATGACCTTTTCGGCCAGGGCGGCGACCTCTCGCTCGAGACAACCACCGCTAATAGCGCCGACAGTCGATTCGTCGGACTGTACGATCATTCGTGCGCCGGGACGTCTGTATGCCGATCCTTCTACCCGGACGACACTTGCCAGCGCGTAGGGTTGTCCGGCGTCGTGCAGTTTGCGTGCCGCTGCGATAAGGCTCCTGATTTCTTTCATCGGCCGCGTCGTTTCGCGAAATCAATCCCGTATGGACCGGATTAAAAAATCTCGACAAAACAAGCTATCGTATGGCTACCGTAGAGATAAAGAAGATCGGCCGATTTTCAAACACGCTCATCCGTTTCCACCGGCTCCGTTATTCCTCCCGCCGCTTCGAGCAAAGCTCGGTACCAGTCCCGCGCCCGGTGTACGTGCTCCTCATATCCTTTTATGCCCCAAATTACGGAGAGCGTCCTGGTGGTCGAGCCGGATGTCTTCGTTCGCTGAGCATCCTTTACCGCGTTGGCACAGGGTCCTTCCGCATCACATAGGCAGAGGAGTCCATCAACTTGTATCACCTGACCGGAGACGTTGAAGACGTAGTGCTCGTCCGCCAACCCATAGCGAATGGTGAAAGGGGCGGTTGCATGGTCCAAATCGATGACGGAAATGGGAAGACCGCTGTGAAGAGAAACCACGTTGCATGCGTCGTCCGGCAAATTGATACAGGTAAGAACGCCGTGTTCCGCCGCGCGGGAAAGGTATTCGGAGGCCGGCTTTCCCCGGCCTGCAGGTTTGTAGCCTCCCTCGCGCAGCATGTCGCGTACGGCAAGTCGAATGGTCTCGTCCTTGACCAGCGGCGCAGCGGCATCGGGCTTCAGCAGGGCCAACAGCGATTCCGGAGAAGGAGTCTCGGCAATCGGACGCTTGAATCGCGTGACAAATGAGGCCGGGTACAGCGAAGGATGTCGCTGAACCGAAAGCTGGAGAGTGGCAGCAGCCATAGGCTTCTTACGTGTTGCCGGGGGATGCCCCTACCTGTCAACCAGGTTACACAGCACGTCTTCCAACGTGGGCGTGCCCAACACCTGCAACGAATAGCGAACGCGCAAAACGGGTTTGTCGATTTTCATTATTCGAAGCAGGTCGACGGGTGTTGCACTCACGACGACATCTGCCCTTGCATTGTTGATAGTCTCCTCGAGATCTCCGATTTGAACCTGCCCGTAGCCCATAGCCGGCAGCAGGGTTCCGATTTCCGGGTATTTTTCGAA
>CAZIIP010000397.1:0-3359 GCA_964539455.1 uncultured Rhodothermales bacterium | reverse complement strand
TATCCGCCGGACGCGGAAAGTTTGGCGCCCCGAATGCTGAGCGCCGGACGCGGAAAGTTGGGCGCCGGACACTATCCGCTGAACGCTGCACGCTGGAAGACCCGAATGCTATCCGCCGGACGCGGAAAGTTTGGCGCCCCGAATGCTGAGCGCCGGACGCGGAACGCACAACACCCGCTCGCTCTAGTCGAAGAGCAGCCTCCCCTCCGGCACGATTCGGAAGGCGTATGCCGCAGCGTTTCTGTCCGTCCTCTCCGGTAGCAAGATGGTCAGTCGCTCGGCATCACGTGTCCATTCTACCTCCTGCTCGCACTCTCCGAGCAGCTCGATGCGCTTGATGCCTCCATCTGCAATCCGGGTCTGCCGACTGAGTGTCTTTATCTCCAGTATGTCCTCTTCCGGCCAACCCAGCGCGATCGCATAAAGCAGCAGGCCGTCTTTCGAGCGAGTGAAACGAATATCGGATGCGCCCAATCCGGCAAATTGCCATTTGTAACCGATCAGCTTCCGGGTGCCACCCTCGCTCTGCACCTTCCACGGACGTGTTGCATAAATCGCCTCGCCGTTTTTGTCCAGCCATTCGCCAACTGCATACAACACGTCGGTCTGGGCCTCGGGAAAGGTTCCGTCGGAGCGGGGAGACAGGTTGAGCACCAGACCTCCACCGCGTGCCACCCGGTCGATTAAACCGTGCAACACTTCGCGGGCCGGCTTGTAGGTCTGACCCTCCACATAACACCAGGCGGGGTCACCGATCCGCATATCGTCGATCCAGGCAAAATCCACAAACGGGAGCCGGTCGCGACCCTCCTCGAAGGTGAGCATCCCGTACGTCCGTGGGAAATTGAACACACCGGTTACGGGCAGCTTGTTCAAGACCTCTACCTCCTTCCCCCAACCCGATGCCATGTCGTGGTACCGGCCGAGCAGATCCCGTACAAACGATTCCGAGGGGCTATTGCGAAAGCGGCCGCCGTCGAACCAGACCACATCCGGACGGTATTTGCCCATCACCTCCAGAACCTTCTCTTTCCACTCCGCTATGAATGCATCGTAGGTCCCGCCCGTCAGACTATTCCAGTAAAGATCGCCATATTCCGGATCGGCCAGATCCCACCCGCGGTCTTTCACCTCCGCCACGGCCGCCGAGTCCGTGATTTCGCCGAATCCGCCGGTACCCGGCAAGAACCAGTTGAACGTTCGGATGTGGTGGAACGTCGCCAGAACCTTCAAATCCTCCTCACGCAACGCGGCGGCATACTCTCCAAACAGATCTCGCTTCGGACCCATATCGGCGGCATTCCAACGACTCACGTCACTGTCCCACAACAGGAATCCATCGTGGTGTACCACGGCCAATCCGGCAAAACGGGCACCTGACGCCCTGGCGAGTGCTGCCCACTCGGAGGGGTCAAATCGCTCGGCCTTAAACATCGGGATAAACGACTTGTATCCGAATTCAGCGGGATCCCCGTAGGCCTCCACGTGATGACGATACACCTCACTCTCCGTGTCGTACATCCGCTTGGCGTACCATTCGGTCTGAAAAGCCGGAACGCTTGCCGGTCCCCAGTGCGCGTATAGCCCAAACTTTGCATCGAGCAACCATTCCGGAACAGGATGTTCGAGATCCTCCCATGTTGGCACCTGCGCCGCACATACGACAGAGACATAGGGCGAGATCAGAAACACAAGAAGGAGTCGCATATATCTGAGCGGACGATGGAGAGTTGGCGACAACGGCATGGCAACGGCGTGAAGTTTGTGTCGGAGGATGATGACGGCCGGACCTTAAGAGAAGAATACTGCAAAATTGATCGACGCCAAACGACGTATTGGGCGATCGGTCGGAGCGATCCATCTCATCGAACCTGGAAAAGAGCCCCGGATACGAACAGTTCGGGCGGTTTGATCGTTTGTGGGGCACTGCCGACTTCGACTTCACGGCTGAAACGTCGTCCGATCAGGAAACGCCGTTCATCCCGGTAGCCAATGCCACACCCAGCCCTCTTCCAAAACCTCCCGTCCCATCTCGCGGAACGCACGCGTATTCTCTCGACGTCCGACCTGAACAAGGACGCGTCCTATGTGCTCTACTGGATGCACCATGCGGTTCGGGGCCATGAGAATCCGGCTCTGGACACGGCGATTTGGGTCGGCAATACGCTCGGATTGCCCGTGTTCGTGTATCAGGGACTTGCCGGCAAACATCGGTACAATTCTGATCGGCACCACACATTTATCATGCAGGGTGCGCGCGACGCGCAAGAGGAACTGGCGGAGCGCGGTATTACCCATCTGTTTCACCTCGCAGAAACGCCGGATGCGAAGAGTCCTCTCCGGAAACTTGCCGAGTCTGCGGCCCTCGTCGTGGCGGAGGATTACCCGGCACCGCCCTTCCCGAACTGGACGGGAGGGTTGGCCGCTTCGATCTCTCGACCGGTCTGGACCGTGGATACGTCGTGCGTCGTACCCATGCAGTCGATTGGAAAACGGCACGCTCGTGCATTCCAGTTTCGCGAGCAAACGAAAGCTTCATTCACGAAGCGTTTGGCACGACCGTGGCACGATCTCGAACCCTCCGGCGCGCCTTTCTCCGGCGACCCCGGATTTGACGCGGTCGACCTTGCGGCAGCCGATCTCCCGGGCCTCTGCGCAGCGTGCGAAATTGATCATTCCGTCGGGCCGGTTGCCCATACGCCGGGAGGTTCACGCGCCGGATACCGACGATGGGACGATTTTCGCGAACATGGCATCACCTCCTACCACAAGCTCAGAAACAACGCCGTAATCCGGCCTCCAAAGGGTGTCAGCAGGCTGTCGCCCTACCTCCACCATGGTCACGTATCTCCTCTTCGCATCGTACGGGAAGCTGCCGCATACGATGGACCGGGACCGGAAAAATTTCTCAATGAGTTACTTATTTGGCGAGAGCTCTCCTTCAATTTCTGTTTCCACACGAAGAATCCGGAAACTCCGAAGTCGCTCCCGGACTGGGCATCGGCTACGCTCTCGACCCACGTTGCCGACGAGCGCGAGGCCGTTTACTCGTGGGAACGTTTGATGCGGGGACAAACCGGCGACACGCTTTGGGACGCCGCCCAGCGATCGCTTCTCGTTCATGGCGAGCTTCACAACAATGTCCGCATGACGTGGGGCAAGGCGGTGCTTCGCTGGACAAAAGATCCGGAGACCGCGCTGAAAATGCTGATCGACCTCAACCACCGGTTTGCGCTAGACGCCTCGGATCCCAACTCTTATGGTGGTTTGCTGTGGTGTCTCGGACTCTTCGACCGTCCATTCTATCCGGAAATTCCCGTATGTGGCACCGTTCGCCCGAGGTCGACGGCGGCACACGC
>CAZIIP010000396.1:0-3365 GCA_964539455.1 uncultured Rhodothermales bacterium | reverse complement strand
GCGGGTCTGCAACCGCCAAGAATAACACCTAGTGTGATCAGCAGCGCGAGGCGTTTCATGGCGGGCACAATGATGATTGTAGGGATCCAGCGATGTTGCGGGGCTCCAAAGATAATACAAGCAACCGAACGGAATGCCGCATCCTGTGCCTCGCGAATGGTTGGTTCCCCGCAGATTCGGATGTACCCCGGGAGGGTGCCGGCGTCCTCGTCGTCTGGATACCGGAGCGATTGCGGGGAGTTGTAGCCCCGGAGGAGCCGCAACTACTGTGGATCCCCGGACCGGTCCGGCTGCAATGCGCTTTTCAACAGGTGGTCCAGCTCCTGCATGGCCTGGGCGCCCGCCAGCAATTCTCTGAGCTCTTGTATCTCGTCTTCGGTGAAGGCCAAACCGATCTGTTCGTTTTTGGTCCGCATCATGTAGGGCCTCGGATTACGTTCCATGCCGGGATGTTGAATCGGCTCTAGTTGATCGATCATTTGTTTGAGTTCGTTGAAGCCGTCGGGACGCTGGGTCAAGATGAGAGAACCAAAAAACACGCTGATCCAGCCGCAGGAGCGGCATTGCAGCACCGTACCTTCTTCAGTTGAAAACAGCGGCTTTACATCGTGGTGGTGCATTATTGATACCGATCTAGTTTAGAATCAGTCTAAATAAGGGGTGTACGAGCCGGTGCGCCAAAAGATTCAAGGCGGATCATTCGAAATGACGGCAACGAAGTGCGGCTGAATGACGTACCACGTCCCCTCCCCGGAAAGCTATGCGCCGGGAGATTATGTATATCTGCATCCAACAATAATGAGACCAATGAACGGACGTGTATTTATTGTAGTTGGTGCCGCCGGAGGAATCGGAAGTGCGGTTACGCGAGAATTGTCAGGAAAAGGAGCGGATGTCGTGCTCGCCGGTAGATCGCCGGAGGCACTGGATAAGGTGGCCGCTCAGACGGGAGGCAGAGCCGTAGCGTGTGACGCCACGAATTTTGATGCGGTTCAGGATCTCGTAAAATCGACCGTGACGGAGTTCGGCAAACTGGATGGAATCGTCAATGCTGCCGGATCCATACTGCTTAAACCCGCGCATTTGACATCGGTGGAGGAATATCGGGATACCGTCGAAATTAATCTCTCGACGGCATTCTTTGTGGTAAAGGCAGCAAGCCGGGCCATGATGAAAGAAGGCGGATCGATCGTGTTGCTTTCTTCGGCGGTTTCCCAAACCGGCCTCGCAAACCACGAAGCGATCGCCGCTGCAAAAGGCGGTGTGGCCGCCTTGGCGCGCAGTGCTGCAGCATCCTACGCCAACCGCGGCATACGCGTGAATGCGGTCGCACCTGGATTGGTAGAAACCCCCTTGACGCAACGAATTACTGCAAACGAAGCCGGTCGAAAGGCATCGGAAAGTATGCATGCACTCGGCAGGCTGGGCCGTCCCGAGGATATTGCTTCGGCAGTCTGCTGGCTTCTGGATGAAGAGAAGAGCGGTTGGGTGACCGGACAGGTGCTGGGCGTCGACGGTGGACTGGGATCGGTACGACCACGCTGATCATCGGGCAATCGTCCGATTTGATTTCCCGTAAGCCGCAAACCGCAAAACGCAAACTGCAAACCGCCAATCGACAACGATGCATATGCCGGACTTTTGGGAGCAGCCGGAGCAGGTGAGACGCTTTGCCGATCGACCTCCCGACCAACGGATGGTCGATCTGTTGGAAGACGTTCCCGAAACAGGTGCCATGCGCATTTTAGATCTCGGCTGCGCCGGGGGTCGCAACACCGTTTGGCTTGCAGAGCGGGGCTTTGACGTTGTGGCCATTGATGCATCGAAGGCCATGATCCGGGAGACGCGCAGGCGGGTGCGGCCCTATCTCGGACAGGCCGATGCCACACGGCGGGTCAGGATCGGTCAAATGGACGATCCGGCCATCGCGTCCGACAGGCTATTCGATGTGGTGCTGGCGATCGGTATTTTGCACAATGCACGCAGTTCGGAGGAGTGGCAACGAACCATAGGCACGCTAGCGGCGGCCCTCAAGACTGCCGGCCTTCTGCTCGTTTCGACATTTGCCGTCGGTTCACGACTGGACGGCAGTGCACTTCATGCATCACCGTCTGATCCGCACGTTTACAAAGGCGCGAAAGCGGGCCCTTTGTATCTCGTCACGCAGAATGAACTGGACGAAATGCTGAAGGACCATGGGCTCCTTCCGGCCCGGCCAACCGAAACGGTCCGGAGGGAAACCGAGTCCGGCATCCGGGTAACCTGCAGCGGTCTCTACAGAAAAGCGCCCGACGATGAACGGCGCGCGGATTGAGGGATCAGGACGGCGGTGCCGCCTCCGACTGGTCAGGTCATTCTGCAGGGCGAAAGAGGGCGAGCAAATCCGCCGGTGTCTGAACGAAGTAATCCGGTCGTTCGATTTCCAGCACCTCACGGTGCTGAAATCCCCATCCAACCGCTACGGTATTGACGCCCGCCTTACGGCCCTCGCTGATATCCGAGCGGCTGTCGCCTACCATAAAGGTGTCGGCCGGTTCGACACCACATTTTTGCATGGCCTCCTCGATTCGATCGGCCTTGGAACCGGGATGATAGGCGTCGAGAATCAGTGAAACGGTGTCGGATGCGCCCGCCCTTTCCAGCGTTTCGCGAACGATTTCTTCGATATTTGCAGTGACGACGGCAAGTGAATGCGTTCGTGAGAGCGCATGCAGAATCGCCGGCATTTCAGGAAATACGTCCGACACTTGCCCATCCGACTCCACCAGGGTCATGTGGATCGTTTCCCAGTCCTCCCAGCGCTCCTTCGGAATGCCCAGCCTGAGCGCAAAACCCTGGTAGGTCAAAGACGAGATCTCGTGGAAATCGGTCTCGTCCGGTCTTCTGCCTTCACCCAGTTTTTGTTGTGCCACCTGTGCCAGGTGCACGTGGTGATGCAGAGAATCCACGATCACGCCATCGAAATCAAGACAGATGAGCATTCCTCTTGTAATCTCGCTTTGGTTTACACGAATAGCACTTCCATATATGCAAACGACCACATACACAGGTCGTTCTTACAACATGCAAGATCTAGGGGTGAAAATCGGGATCCTCCTTCGGTATGGTGACGAAGGTTCGGGGAATAGCGACGCAATCTTTTGGTGAAGGAGGTGACGAAAAATGTCAGCTTATGCAACGTGCCGTTTGAAATCGTTGAACGCTGAACGCTAGAAGTACACCCTTGCTCTCAAGATTCCGCCGGCGCCGAACGATCCGAATTCCGATCCGTCCGGACCGACCGGGAGATACCCGATCAGCGTCAGTTCCGTGTTGTCATTGAGACTGTACACGAGATAGGGATAAAGAATCGCGCTCATGTCGTC
>CAZIIP010000395.1:0-3369 GCA_964539455.1 uncultured Rhodothermales bacterium | reverse complement strand
GACGGAAATTCCGGGCAGGTTAAGGACGTTGCCCTGGTCCAGTACCCCGAAGAGGCAGATGTAGCCGAACTGGAAGCATTGCTCGCCAGTGCGGAGGAAGGCGACATTGTGATGGCCAGGAGCAGGACATTCCATACACCGTGGGGGTGGCTTGACGATGCGCCCGAGACCATTCGTGTTAAGGATGCCTTCGTGTCGGCTCTCGGAGCCGTTGAAATCACATCTCAGACGTACAAACAGCATTGGGCGATGATAGCTCAAGTGGGTGGGACTGTGCATGAATGGCTTACATCGCGCTCCGAGGAGGGAACGCAACGCATCGTCGCCTACGACTTCTCGTTCTCGGGGGGCATTGTTCAATCATCGCGTATCGGTCCTTCCCAGAGTTGGAATACGGTCGGCTGGGATGCGGCACTGGACAACGACGAGAGTCATCTTGAGGTCGAAGTACGTGCCGATGACGGTACCGTGCTGCAGAGCGGTATGTTACTGTATCCCGACGGACACGCCGAAATCGACATTTCGGGAGTCGATGCCGCCCTGCATCCGTACCTCTCTCTCTCTGCTGCCCTCGTCGACTCGAGCCACGCAAAGTCGCCCCAGCTCCTGGACTGGTATGTCACCTACGAACCGATTCCGGAATTGATTATGGATCCGGCGGCATTGACACTCTCGGCAGACACCGTGTCGGAAGGACAAGACATCGAAGTGGCCGCCACCGTAATCAACTATGGACGAACGGACGCGACGTCGGTGCTGGTGCGCTACACGGTCACCGATGAGGACAACCACAGCCACCTCGTCGGTGTGGACACACTTGAGACGCTGCCGGCGCAGGAACGGGCCACGTCATCACGCACCTTCAACACACGGGGACTGGCGGGCCGGAATCGTCTCGAAGTTGCTGCAAGTCTGGATTCAGGCCTCCAGGAAGCGGTAACCTATAACAATATCGGTCTGGCATCGTTTGTGGTCCGCGCCGATAAGGAAGCGCCCGCGTTTGCCGTACTGATCGACGGGGCGGAGTATCCGGACGATCCGCGTCAGATCACATCGACCGACGATCCAACGCTTCCGTTCGTAACCGCACGTCCGACCATCGAGATTGTCGTAAACGACGATAGCCGGTACCTGCCGATGACCGACACGAGCAACTTCCACGTATCGCTCGACGGCGCGGAATTGTCGCTCGACAGGCCCGATATCCGATTCGAGCCCGGAACGCTCGAAAACAATAATGAGGCCCGCATCATCTTCACGCCCGACTTCACGGATCGGGATACCACGCACACGCTGACGTTCTGGGCCAAGGACGCCTCCGGCAATGCCAATCCGACGGAGCTGTCACCATACCAGGTCCATTTCAGGATTCAGAATGCGGCGGACGTCGAAAGCTTGTATCCGTATCCGAATCCCATGACCAACTTTACCCGATTTGCGTTTCAGTTGCGGGGGGCGGATCCCGGGCTGGTGGAAGACTTCCGCATTCGCATCTATACGCTTAGCGGACAACTGGTACAGGAGTTCGATCTCATGGACGACCCTGCGTTGTTGGAAAGCGGGATGCTGCGGATCGGTTGGAACAAGCTCGTATGGGATACGCGAGACGCTGACGGGCATGATCTGGGAAGCGGCGTCTATCTGTATAAGGTATTTCTGCGAGCGGATGGTGAAGAGATTACGGTAAACAACGATACCGGGATCGACAAGCTGGTGATCATGAGATGACAGGAGGGCGGCCGTCTCGAGCGATAAGTAACGGATTTCGGTCTGCGCCGCCTCGACAGGGTGTCTCCGCTGTTATTCGTTGTTGACGCGGATACGCTCCAGATCGGTCTCGAACAGGAGTTTACGAAGCAGGTCGGGGCGGTTGGCGATGCTGACCGATTTCAAGTATTCGAGGTGTGCGTCGAGTTCACTCCTGCTGTACGGAGCATTCGAGAGCAGGCCGATAATGCTCTTGTGGGAGGTTGAGACCAACTTTTCGTTCCTCCCGAACAGCGACTCGAACATCTTTTCACCCGGCCGGAGCCCCGTGTATTCGACCTCGATCTTCGGCGGGCGACTGTCGGTATAGTGCCCGATCATCATTTTCGCAAGTGCTGAAATCCTTACCGGAGGATCCATTTTTAGCATGAATGTGGAAGCTTCCGAATCGAGCAACAGGGTCTCGAGCACCAGCACACAGGCATCGCGTGCACTGATAAAGTAGCGCTCGATTTCCGGGTGTGTCACCTCGACCGGTCCGCCTTGCTTGATCTGGTCCAGAAAAAGCGGCGCCACGCTGCCCTGGCTGCCGAACACGTTGCCGAAGCGCACAATTTTCCGGCGCTCCGGTCGCACCGCGGCGCGAACATACCATTCGGCCAACCTCTTGGTGGCACCGAGCACGCTCGACGGATCGACCGCTTTGTCCGTTGAAATAAAGACGAACTGTTCCACGTCGAAATCCTCACAAAGGCGCAGCATCCCAACCGTGGCCAGGGTGTTGTTGCGGAACGCCTCCACCGGATGCCGCTCCATGAGGGGTACGTGCTTGTAGGCGGCCGCGTGAAAGATGATATCGACCGGATAGGACGTAAACAGCCCGCTCATAATGTCCTCGTCGCGCACGTCGGCGATGCGAAAAATCAGGTCCGAGGAGTGGGGCGCGGATCGGAGTTTCTTCTCGAGTTGAAATAGATTGTACTCGCTGTTGTCAATGAGCAGAATGCGATACGGTTTGACCTCCTGCAGCAACTCAGCAAGTTGTGAGCCGATCGAGCCGCCGGCGCCGGTTACCATCACCGTACGTCCCGCGAGATAGCTGCGCAATGCGTTTCGATTGAGCGTGACCGAATCCCGAGCAATGACATCCGAAAGGGTAAACGGAACGACATCGTCGTCGATCGAGACGACGGTGGGCAGAAGGACATCCTTCTTGGCGAAGGTCAATGTGGGGTCCTTCACCACCGGTCCACACCTCGACAGACTGTCGACGACCGCCCGGCAGAGGTTCCCGGCCATCTCCTCCATTCGGTCGAAACCTTCGAACAGGCCCCTCGAGTGCATGTCGCCGGCGGCGCCCTGAAGGAATATGGCGTTGCCGCCGTACGCTTCCTCCACGCGGCGCACCAGGGCGCCGCAATAATCCGCGCTGACGACGTCCTTGAAGATGCCGACGGTCAAGGGATGCGCGGCGAACTGGACGGCCGTCGTTGCAACGGATCCGTCCTCGCGGACGAACTGCAGCGCGTCGACCTCGTGGTCGGCGACGCCGTCGGTGTAATTCACTATCTCCGGCCTTTTCCGGACGCTGCCGGGGGAGTAGAGATAAGTCGTTCCGTCGGGCAGGGTCGCGCGCCGGTTGAAGTTCTCGCAGGCGTAGCC
>CAZIIP010000394.1:0-3375 GCA_964539455.1 uncultured Rhodothermales bacterium | reverse complement strand
CCGCAGGTTGCAGGTTCGAGTCCTGCCGCCCGTGCACAAGTAAAGCCCATCGCCGGTGGGCATGCTCTCAATCCCGGCGGTAAACGGGAAGCCGCCGATACCCGGTATCCGTACCTAGCGCCATGCTGAAAAAAGTGCAGCAATACCTTCAGGAAGTGTTGAAGGAAACACGGAAGGTCAACTGGCCCGACCGCAAGGACCTCATCAACAATACGGTTCTGACGCTGGTGGCATCTTTGATGATTGCGCTAATCATTTTCGCACAGGATCAAATCATATCGACGATTCTGGAATTCATTTACCAGTAGATGTCCGTATGGGCAAATCGCCCACCTATCATGGAGAAGACAAAAAAATCACCGGTCCGAAAATGGTATGTGCTCCGCACTTTTTCCGGACATGAGAAAAAAGTAAAGGCACACCTCGAGAGCGAAATAGAACTCCAGGGCCTCGAAGAACGCTTGTCACAAATTCTCATCCCGACCGAAAAGGTGTTCGAGATGAGACAAGGAAAAAAGCGGACACGCGACAAGAAGTTTTTTCCGGGCTACCTCCTCATCGAGGCCGTGCTTGACAGCACACTGAAACATATCGTATCCGGCATCCCGTCCGTCATCGGATTTCTAACGACAGGCGACGAGCCCACGGCGTTGCAGCCCGACGAGGTCAACCGCATCCTCGGCAAACTGGATGCGGCGCGCGAACAGGGCGAACAACCCGAAATTCCATTCAAAGCGGGCGATCGCGTCAAAGTCGTCGACGGACCGTTCAACAATTTCTCCGGTGCCGTAGAAGAAGTATACCCGGACAAAATGAAGGTCAAGGTGATGGTCTCCATCTTCGGACGCCGGACCCCCCTCGAACTCGATTATCTGCAGGTCGAACACGAAGCCTAGGTAAGGAACCATTCGAACTTCTTGTGCTATAATATAGTCTGTTACCTGCCGATTGAGGTACTTTTCCAAACAAACCAGGCGGGAGCCGGTTGATGCCGGCGTTTGAACCGCACGCATGCTATGGCGAAGAAGATTGATGGATTCATCAAGCTGCAGATAAAGGCCGGCCAGGCGAGTCCCGCGCCGCCAATCGGTCCTGCACTTGGTCAGAAGGGCGTAAACATCATGGAATTCTGCAAGCAGTTCAATGCGGCGACGCAAGACCGCATGGGACTGCTTTTGCCCGTGGTGATCACCGTTTACGCCGACAAGTCATTTACATTTATTGTCAAGAGTCCGCCGGCAGCCGTTCTGCTCAAGAAAGCGGCAGGTCTCGACAAGGGCAGCCCGGATTCCAGGAGACAGAAGGTAGGTACGGTCACATGGGACCAGTGCATTGAGATCGGAAAGACGAAGATGGAGGATCTCAACGCATTTGATGAGTTGGCCGCCGCTATGATGGTAGCCGGCACTGCCCGTTCGATGGGCATCACGGTGGTCGATCGTCCGGATTAACAGGATTTTCAATCCCTCATCGCACGCGGGAGCCGGCGGTTGGCGTCGGCGCATGTACCGCAGAACCGATTATCCTATGTCGAAGAGCGGAAAAAGGTACAAGCAGGCCCAGGTCGTCCTCGCCGAGGCGGAGCTTCCTGCACAGACGCTGGCGGTCGCCGGTGAACTCATCAAAAAGACGGCCACGGCCCGGTTTGACGAAGCGGTCGATATCGATGTCAGGCTGGGCGTGGATCCGCGACATGCCGATCAAATGGTGCGTGGATCCGTAAGCCTGCCACACGGTACGGGCAAAACCGTTCGTGTACTTGTACTCGCCAGTGAGTCCTATCAGGATGCTGCGCGCGAGGCAGGTGCCGACTATGTCGGCCTCGATGAGTATGTCGAAAAGATTCAGGGTGGCTGGACGGATGTGGACGTCGTCATCGCTTCTCCGGATGCGATGAGCAAGGTCGGGCGGCTGGGTCGAATCCTCGGTCCGAGGGGTTTGATGCCGAATCCGAAGAGCGGCACGGTGACGGCGGATATTGCCGATGCGGTAACGGCGGTCAAGGCCGGCAAAATTGACTTCCGGGTCGACAAGGCCGGCATTCTGCACACGTCGATCGCACGGGCATCGTTCACCGCCGAGCAGATCGCTGAAAATACGGGAGCTTTCCTGAAAGAGATTATGCGCCTGCGGCCCGCTTCGGCGCGCGGCACGTACGTTCGCTCGGTCACGCTCTCTACGACGATGGGACCGCCCATTCCAATTGATCATCGAGCCGTCGTCGATCAGGTGCGATAGCGTCGACACGGAAGCGACATCCAGAGACACACAGAGGTCATTCATGACAAAGGAAGAAAAAACGGCTGCAGTCGAGCAGATCGTCTCGCGGCTCGAAAATGCAAATACGGTGTACCTGACGGACTATTCCGGTCTAACCGTTGAGCAATCGAATTCGCTGCGCGGCAAATTCCGTAGGGCGGACGTCGAGTTTCGCGTGCTTAAAAACACACTCGTGCGTCTGGCCATGGAAAAGGTCGGTGGATATGAGGTGCTGCTGGACGAGCTTGCCGGACCCACCGCCGTCGCCTTTACGGAGGATCCCTCAGCGCCGGCGAAGGTGATGAAGGAATTCCAGTCGGAAACCGATCAGGAGAAACCGGCACTGAAAGCGGCCCTGGTGGAAGGTGCGCTTTTCAGTGCGGACCAGTTTGCGGCGCTTGTCGCCTTGAAGTCTAAAGACGAACTGATTGGTGACATTCTCGCCCTGTTGGTTGCACCCATGAACAATATCGTGGGGGCCTTGCAGGCACCCGGCAGTGCGCTGTCCGGTGCCGTGCGCGAGATAGCTGAACGCGAGGCTTGATGCCGTGGGGAATCCCTGACAGAAATTAAATACCCGAACCCTTAATTCGCGGCGCAGTCCCGGTCCGTCGGGGCATAGATCGCCGCAGGAAATCAAAAAAGAAAATGGCTGACATCAAAGAACTGGCTGAACAACTGGTCAACCTGACCATTAAGGAAGCCAACGAACTGGCACAGGTGCTCGAAGACGAATACGGCATCAAGCCTGCTGCTGCGGCCGTTGCCGTAGCCGGACCGGGCGGTGGAGACGGTGCGGATGCCGCCGAGGAGCAAACCGAATTCGACGTGATGCTGAAAAGCTTCGGCGGGAACAAAATTGCCGTCATCAAAGAAGTCCGCGCTATCACCGGTCTCGGTCTCAAGGAGGCCAAAGAGGCCGTCGAAGCGCTCGGTGCCATTAAGGAGGGTGCCTCCAAAGACGAGGCCGAAGAAATCAAGGACAAGCTCGAGGCTGCCGGCGCAGAAGTCGAACTCAACTAGGGGCCTGTTCACACTAACCGGTTGATTGCTGCCGGGACCTCTTTTTTCATGTAGCAAGGAATCGAGAGCGCTGTGTAGCAACGCTACATAAGC